>CAXUIR010000117.1:0-6549 GCA_964251005.1 uncultured Acetobacteraceae bacterium
CACGCTCTCCGGCTACCTGCCCCGCGTGCTGGCCACCGTGGAAGACGGCCGCGCCCGCCGCGTGCTGGCCCGCCTGCTGCCGCGCCTGATCCGCGGCCCCGTCGCCGGCCAGGTGATGGCGCGCGCCCTGCGCGGCCTGGTCGAAGGCGGCCGCCACCAGGAGATGTTCGGCTTCATCCTGGTCAAGCTCCGCGAGGGCCTGCGCGAAAAGGAGGACCAGCTCCGCCGCCTGATCGAGGAGCGGGTGCGCGACCAGGGCGGCCGCCTGATGGGCTGGGCGCTCGGCGCCAGCATTGCCTCCCGCCTGCTGACCACGATCAACAGCGAGATGGACAAGATGGACCCCGACGGGTCCGAGATCCGCGACGCCTTCGACACCTGGGTCCGCCGCGAGGTCGCGCTGCTGGAAGACGACCCCGCCCGCGCCGCCGCTTTTGGCCGCGCCGCCGGCCGCGTCCTGGGCCACGGCACCGTGCAGGCCTGGAGCATGGACGTCTGGTCCCGCCTGCGCCAGGCGGTGGCCGACGACGCCGCCCGGCCGAACGGCCACGGCGCCACGCTCATCGAGGGCGCCATCCGAAACCTCGGCGAGATGCTGGCCACCGACCCGGTCGCCCGCGCCCGCCTGCAGCGCAGCGTCGAACTCCTGGTCGCCCGCCTGCTCCCCGCGGCACAGACGCAGATCGCCGCCTTCATCGGCGACGTCATCGCCAGCTGGGACACCGCCACCCTGGTGGACCGGCTGGAATTGCGGGTGGGGCGAGACCTGCAATACGTGCGGATGAACGGCACGCTGGTGGGGTTCGTGGTCGGCGGCATCGCTTACGCGGTGTTGGTGGCGATCTTCGGGCGGGTGGCGTTTTGAAGCGAAGCAAGCGGTTCTTGTTTGAAAAAAAGAACCAAAGAACTTTTGTTCCCTGGGGGGCGCGCTGCGGGAGAGTCCGCGACAGCAGAGATAAAAGTCTTTTGCTTCTTTTCTCCAGAAAAGAAGGCCTTGCTTCCTTCGCCAGCGTCGCATGAGCTCGTCCATCAAGATCGGCCGGCGCGCGTTCCTGGGCGCGGCTAGCGCGGCGTTGGCGCCGCCGAGCGTGGCGGCCGTGATCCGCCTGTGGCCAGGTATGCCACCCGGAGGAGGCGGTCCGGCCGGTTCGGCCCACGTCGGGAACGGCGGCGCTATCAGCGGCATCGCCATGCCGACTCTGACCGTCTTCCGGCCGCGGCAGGCGTCCGGTGCCGCGATGCTGGTCGCTGCCGGTGGCGGCTACCGGCGTATCGCGATGGCGCGGGAGGCCTATCCTGCTGCGGCGTGGCTCAACGCCCGTGGCATCACGGCGTTCGTCCTCTGCTACCGGCTGCCGCCGGAAGGCTGGACCAACGGTCCGCTTGCGCCGTTGCAGGACGCCCAGCGTGCTCTGCGCATCATTCGAGCTCAGGCCCCGCGTTACCGGCTCGATCCGGACCGCATCGGCGTGCTGGGCTTCTCGGCGGGCGGCCACTTGATGGGGCTGACAGCGTCGCGATCGGCTTTCAGGTCCTACGCGGTAGTCGATGCGCAGGACGGACTCTCCGCCAGGCCGGACAACGCGGCACTCGTCTATCCGGTGGTCACGCTGGAGGCGCCCTACGACCGCACCTCCACCCGCTACGCGCTGGTCGGTCCTCACCCGACGCCGGAAGCCAGCGCCGCGTGGTCCGTGCAGACGCACGTCCGGCAGGACTGTCCGCCGGTGTTCCTGATGCAGGCCGAGGACGACCCGATCTCCGACCCGGCCAACACGCTCATCATGGAAGCTGCGTGCCGGGCGGCCGGCGTGGCGGTCGACCTGCATCGTGTGCCTACCGGCGGGCACGGTTTCGGCATGGGCAGGCCCGGCTCGCTAACCGCCGCCTGGCCGTCCTGGTATGAGACCTGGCTGCGTGCCCGACACGTGATCACCTGACCCTTATCCTCGGACCGTGCCCCTCCAAGGTCCGACAAGGCATGCGAGCAGCAAAGAAATCTCTGGTCCAGCTGTCGCGAAGTTTCCCTCAGCGAGCACTCCAGAGACCAAAAGTTTTTTGGTTCTTTTTTTCAAAAAAGAACCGCTTGCTTCCCGCCACCGCTCAGCCTGAAGACGGCCGGCATAAGCGGCGCCACCGGTCCGAGCCGCCGAGCGATCCTCTTGTGGCCATGAACACCGGAGCGCAGAAAACCGCGTCAGATCGCCTCCAGGCAACTCTTAAACGGACACTCGAGCTTGACCGCCACCACACCCCAACGCGTCGCCCTGGGCGTGCTCATCCTCTGCCTCGTTCTGCTCGGGCTCTACACGCTGTGGGGCTTCCTGCCGGCGCTCGCCTGGGCGGCGGTGTTCGCAGTAGCGCTGTGGCCGTTCTACTGCCGCGTGCTGGCGCGCGCCGGCAGCCATCGCAGCACGCTGGTGTCCGCCGCGTTCACCCTCGGCGTGGCGCTGGTGTTCGTGGTGCCCGTGGTGCTGGTCGGCCTGCAGATTGGCCAGGAGGCGCATGCCGCCTCAGAATGGGTCGGAAACGCCCAAGAAAAAGGCATTCCCGAACCGCAGGCATTGCAGAAGCTCCCGGTCGGCCAGGCGCAGGTCGGCGCCTGGTGGCAGCAGAACCTGGCCGACCCGGGCCAGGCACGCGTGCTGCTGGAGCGCGTCAGCCACGGCCGCGCCGGCAGCACCGGGCGCTTGGTGGGCGAGCAGGTGGCCCGCCGCCTGACCCTGTTCGGCTTCATGCTGCTGACGCTGTTCTTCCTATTCCGAACCGGCGAGACCGTCTCCGCTCAACTGCGTCGGGCCGCCACCCGCACGTTCGGCGTACGCGGCGAGCGCATCGGCCTGCAGATCATCGCCTCCATCCACGGCACGGTGAACGGCCTGGTGCTGGTCGGCCTGGGCGAGGGCGTGATCCTGGGCGTGATCTACGCGGTGGCCGGCGTGCCGCACCCCACGGTGTTCGGCGCGCTCACCGCGCTGGCGGCGATGATCCCGTTTGCCGCCCCGGTCGTGTTCGGCATTGCGGCGCTGGTGCTGGCCGCCGGCGGGTCGGTCGCCTGGGCGATCGGCGTGCTGGTGGCCGGCCTGGTGGTGACGTTCACCGCGGACCATTTCGTCCGCCCGGTGCTGATCGGCGGCGCCACGCAGCTGCCCTTCCTGTCGGTGGTGCTGGGGATATTGGGCGGGGTGGAGGCTTGGGGACTGATCGGCCTGTTCGTAGGGCCGGCGATTATGGCGGCGCTGATTCTGCTGTGGAGGGAGTGGGCCGAAGCCTAAGCAAGCAAGGACTTCTTTTTCTAGAAAAAGAAGCAAAAAGCTTTTATTGCGGCTGTCGCGGTTCTGTCCGGCGAGCGCGCGACAGCGGAGACAAAAGTTTTTTGTTCTTTTTTCAAAAAAGAACCGCTTGCTGACTGTCTCAAATCGACCAGTTGAACGCCTCCAACCCAGCCGGCTCGGCAGTCCGCCCGTGCAGCATCGCGTGCAGCGCCCGCACCCGCCGGCTGCCGCTGGTCGTCAGGCAAAACGGCAGCACGCCGTGCACCATGCAGGCGAGCCCGCCCACTACCATCGTTCCGCCGAACCGTAGCGCGAAACCCATGTGGCCCACGTAGCTCTCGCCTACGGACGCAGGGTGGTCGGTCAACCAGCGTGCGATCATGGCTTGGGCCTCCGGCTAGGGTCGCCTCATGATACACAAAATTCATAGTGCCTCAATATGAAACGGGCAGGCAAGGCAAGCAGTTCTTTTTGAGAAAAGAACCAAAAAACTTTGTTCTCTTGGGTGCGTGTTGCAGAACCTTCGCGACAGCAGGACTAAAAGGCTCTTCAGAAAAGAGGGCTGCGTTGGACATCCGCGCCAATCCTCCCCATTTCTCGACCATGCGTTTGTCCGTCCTAGACCAGTCCATGATCGTCTCCGGCCGATCACCGAGCTCCTCCATCCGCGAGACCGTCGAACTCGCCCGCCTCTGCGACCGGCTCGGCTACCACCGTTACTGGCTGTCCGAACACCACAGCAGCGACAGCATCGCCGGCTCGGCGCCCGAAGTGCTGCTGGCCGCCCTGGCGATGGTCACCACCCGCATCCGCCTGGGCAGCGCCGGGATCATGCTGCCACATTACAGCAGCCTGAAGGTGGCCGAGCAGTTCCGCGTGCTGGAGGCGCTGGCACCCGGACGCATCGACCTGGGCCTCGGCCGTGCCCCCGGCTCGGACGGCCGCACCGCGTTCGCGCTGAACCCCAACGCGGCGGAGGCCGCCAACGCGTTCCCGGCCCAGCTGCGCGACGTGATGGCCTGGGTCAGCGGCGGCGCGCTGCCGGACGGGCACCCGTTCCGCACCGTCGTCGCCCAGCCGGTGGGCGAGACCGCGCCGCAGGTGTGGATCCTGGGCAGCTCCACCTATGGCGCGCAGGTCGCCGCCTATTTCGGCCTGCCCTACTGCTATGCCTACTTCTTCACCGAGGGGCAGGGCGCGTCCGAGGCGCTGTCGCTTTATCGTGAGACCTACCGGCCGAGCCCGCGTCACCCCGCGCCAGAGAGCGCCATCGCGGTGTTCGCCCTGGCGGCGGACACCCAGGCAGAGGCCGAGCTTCTGTTCACCCCACGCGAGGTCTGGCGCGCCGAACGCGAGCGCGGCCGGTTCGTGGCCCTGCCGTCACCCGAGGAGGCGGCCGCCTACAGGTTCACCGGCGCGGAGCTGGATCGCAACGCGCTGATCCGCGAACGCGCCGCCTACGGAACACCCGGTGTGGTAAGGCAAAGACTGACGGCGATTGCCGGGTCGGTCGGCGCCGACGAGGTGGCGCTGGTGACCGCGCTGCACAATCAAGCGGCACGGCGCCGGTCGTTCGAGCTGATTTCGCGCGAGTTCGGGCTGGAGGGGACCGTCTCGCTACAGGCGGCGGAGTGAAGCAAGGGCTTCTTTTTCGAGAGAGAAAGAAGCAACAAGCCCTCGTCAGCGCTGCCGCGGGCTCGTCCGGAGAGAGGTTGGACGGCGTGGCTGCAGGCGGAAGGCGACGTAGGCCACGGCGCCGGCGATCAGCGCGATCGGCAGCAGCAGCGACGCTATCCACAGGAAGAGCGCGGCAACCGCCAGCACGCCGGCGACTGCCGCGACGAGAGCCGCGCCGACGCCGATCCGTAGCGGCCACAGCGACCTCGTAGGCGCAGCGACGAACTCGCCGGAAGGCGTCATGTCGATCGTTTGGGGCACCCGCTCGCGCATTAGCGGGAGGTGGAGCGGCGCGGCCGGCAACGCAAGGGGAACGCTGCCTGCGGTTTCGGAAACCGTGCCGCCGACGCTATACAACCCGGCCGGCAGGTGTGGAGGATCGAGGAGATGGGTGTGCGCAGCGTGCGACGCGCATGGTTGGGCTTGGTGATGTGCGCATGTGCCGGGGCAGCCCGCGCCGACGACGTGCCTGTCGCGTTGCAGGACACCGTTGAAGCAGCGATGGCGCTGAATTTCATTCGTCCGCAGACAACCGTATGGCGGTTCGACGGCGTGAAACCCTACGTGCTGGGCGACCGCGTCGTCTGCGGTTACGTGAACTTCCAGACGGCCAGCGCGCACTACCTCGGCTACCACCAATTCTATGCGGTCATCCACGAGGGCACGGTGGCACTGGCACAGATCGACGACCCGGCCAACGACAGCAGCGGGCAGCTTGCCGCCAAACTTCGCCAGCTATGCGGTCCTGTGAAGCAACCGCGTTGACCGGCGTACACCCGACGAAGCGTTGCCGGTTGATCAAAAACTGTTAAAGCCGGTCGGACCATGGCCGGCGGCTCTGCGCAGTATGTGCACTCCAGCGCAAGTGGCATGTCGGGTAGATCAACTTCCATGCAGTAAAGGGCAACGCGTGCGGCTTCTGCAGTCGGCGTGATCGGATGACGCGCGTCTGTTCGGACGCTCACGCAGCTGCGTGTTTCACTTTTGTGTGATGGAGAGATGACTGTCGTTTCCTGCAGTTTTGCGGAAATTCGCGGAACGGTAATTGCTTGTGACCCCGGACGTCGCTCGCAAAGAGCGATGTGACCCTTGAGGGCCGGTCAGACTGCGTGCACGATCCGGCAGTGCGTGAACAAGATCACTTGCCGGCCGGCAGCATACGGTTGGCGAGGAATGGGAGACGAGATGGTATGACGGAGTGCACGGCATGAACTACGCCGAGCAAGGCAAGAACCCGACGCGCCACATCGTTGGCATCACCGTCGTGGTCCTCTTGCACATTATTCTGATCTACGGGCTGGTGAACGGGTTGGGCTCGAACATCATCGAGAAGCTGAACCCGCCGGTCGAGACGAAGATCATCCAGCAGGACACCAAGCCGCCGCCGCCGCCGACGGGCCGGGCGCGGCCGGACAGCCCCGCGGCGGCGAATCGCGCCCGCGCCCGCTCCGCCACCGGTGGCAGGTCGAACAAGGTGAGCTGCAGATTCGGCACCCGCGCCGCCACGGCCGCGAGGAAGCTGCCGTCGCCCCCCCCCCCCACCCACAGGGGGCGGGGGGGGGCGCGGCGCGAGGCGGCGCGGGGAGCGGGCGCCCCC
>CAXUIR010000117.1:6559-6934 GCA_964251005.1 uncultured Acetobacteraceae bacterium
GGAGACCGCGGCGCCGCCACCGCCGTTCATCCCGCCGCCGGACATCGCCATCCAGCCGCCGCCGCAGCAGCACGTCATCCAGGCGGTGACGCGCCAGGCGCCGCCGGCGCAGGCGTATCATCCGACAGCGCCGACGCCGACTGCACCGGCAGTTCCGGACCAGGGCCCGAGTTCTAACCCGACTGTCGGAAGCTCGAGGCCGAGCTACCCCGAGGAGTATAACGACTCGAACCGGTCCGGCACGGTGAACGTCACCTGCACGATCCAGGTAAACGGGAGACCAACGAATTGTCAGTTGGTTTCAAGTTCCGGCGGGCCAGCCTTCGGGCGCGAGGTTCTTCGCTGGCTGAGCAGTGGCACCGCCCTGTACAAGCC
>CAXUIR010000117.1:6944-7162 GCA_964251005.1 uncultured Acetobacteraceae bacterium
TTCTTTCAGGCCGCCGGAAGAGTAGCTGCAAGCGTACAACACCCCAAACCGTCAGCACACTTACCAAACGCTTGCTGCCCGCCGGCAGCTACGCAAGGAGACTAAGATGAAGACTACGAACCGACTTCCCGCCCTCGCCGCCGCCCTGGCCTTCAGCGCCGCTGCCGCCATGCCGGCCGTTGCCTTCGCTCAGGCAGCCTCTCCCGCCCCGGCGGCAC
>CAXUIR010000118.1:0-2843 GCA_964251005.1 uncultured Acetobacteraceae bacterium
ACGGCAGCCGCTTGTCGTCGGCGTCGCGCGGCTGGTGGTCGGAGGCGACCGCGTCGATGGTGCCGTCCAGCAGCGCGTCGGCGACGGCGCGCCGGTCGGCTTCGGGACGCAGCGGCGGCGACAGCTTGGCGTAAGTGCGGTAGTCGCCGATCGCCGTCTCGTTGAGGTCGAAATACGGCGGCGCGGTGTCGCAGGTCACGTCCAGCCCCTCGTCCTTGGCGCGGCGGATGAGCGCCACCGTCTCGGCGGTGGACACGTGGGCGAAGTGCAGCGCGCCGCCGGTGAGCCGGGCGAGGCGGATGTCGCGCGCCACGATGATCGATTCGGCCACCAGCGGGATGCCGGGCAGGCCGAGGCGGGTGGCGAGCTCGCCCTCGGTTGCCGCACCGCCCTCGGCCAGGCTCGGGTCTTCGGGGTGCTGCACGATGCGGCCGCCAAAAGCGCGCGCGTAGCTCAGCACGCGGCGCATCATCTGCGTGTTGGCGATGGCACGCTTGCCGTCGGTGAAGGCGGCCGCTCCGGCCTCGCGCAGCAGGCCGAGCTCGGCCATCTCCTCGCCGCGGCAGCCCTTGGTGATGGCGGCGTAGGGGAGGATGGTGAGGCTGCCGGTGGCCTCGCCGCGGCTGCGCAGCAGGAACACCAGCGCCGGGTCGTCGATGGCGGGCGCGCTGTCCGGCAGGGCGGCGAGCGTGGTGATGCCCCCGGCGGCCGCGGCCTCTGCGGCCGAGGCGATGGTCTCGCGGTACTCGAACCCCGGCTCGCCCAAGGCCACGCGCATGTCCACCAAGCCGGGGGCGAGGATGGCGCCGTCCGCGTCGATCACCTCCGCGCCGTCGGGGCGGCCGAGGTTGGCGCCGTGGTCGGCGATGCGGCCGTGGCGGACCAGCAGCGCGCCCGGCGAGTCCAGGCTGCTGGAGGGGTCGAGCAGGCGCGCGTTCTCGATCAGCACGTCCATGCTTGGTGCCTTTTGTGGGCGGGCGTCTGGCGCAAAGGAACAAAATTCACCACGAAAGCACGAAGGACACGAAGAAGGAGCGGCAACACGCACGCTCGTGCAGAGGCAGCTGCGGATGCATCCGGCCGATCGGTTTGCGTGCTGCGAAACTTCAGACGCCTGCAAAGGTGGGCTGAGTCAAAACGTCTTTGCGCGCAGGCAGCAATACGAACAGGCACGCGGTGGACGAAGAGACAAGCAAGGCAAGCAGTTCTTTTTCGAGAAAAAGAACCAAAAAACTTTTGCTCTCGTGCGATCCCTCGTGGTGAAACGTGTCGTCTCAGCTGTCCGCGACAGCGCGCGCAAAAGCTTTTTGCTTCTTTTTCTCGAAAAAGAAGACGCTTTCTTCTGCTCGACGACTGCGTGTCTCGGTCGGTCCAAGTGATTGCTGGCACGTGCAGTCTTAACGTGTCCTTCGTGCCTTCGTGGTTTGACTTTCTTTCAGCGGCGACGGGCGTCGTTTGCAAACGGTTAGCCGAGCGCGCCACATCGCAACACATCGCATCGGCCGCTTGTGGCGAGCTTTTTTCAAAAGAGATCATGCTTGCCTAGACGTTCCGCCGCTGGCTGCGCCCAAGCACGTCGAGCACCGCCATGCGCACCGCCACGCCCATCTCCACCTGCTCGCGCACCAGGCTGCGCGCGGGGTCGTCGGCCACCGCGCTGTCGATCTCTACGCCGCGGTTCATCGGCCCCGGGTGCATCACCAGCGCGTCCGGTTTGGCGCGTGCCAGGCGTGCGGCGTCCAGACCGTAGAAGCGGAAGAACTCGCGCGCGCTGGGCACCTGGCCGCGGGACATGCGCTCGCGCTGCAGGCGCAGCATCATCACGATGTCCACGCTGTCCATCCCTGCGTCCATGTTGTGGAACACCTCGATGCCCAGCCGCTCGATGCCCGGCGGCATCAACGTGGGCGGCCCGATCAGCCGGACGGTCGCACCCATGGTGGTCAGCAGGTAGATGTTGGAGCGCGCCACCCGGCTATGGGCGATGTCGCCGCAGATGGCTACCACCAGCCCCTGCAGGGTGCCGCGCCGGCGCCGGATGGTCAGCGCGTCGAGCAGCGCCTGGGTGGGATGTTCGTGGGTGCCGTCGCCGGCGTTGATGACGGCGGCGTCCACCTTCTGCGCCAGCAGGGCCGGGGCGCCGGACTGGTCGTGGCGCACCACCAGCAGGTCGCACTGCATGGCGTTCAGCGTGGTCGCCGTGTCGAGCAGCGTCTCGCCCTTGTTCACGCTGCTGGCGCTGACCGACATGTTGATCACGTCCGCCCCCAGGCGCTTGCCGGCGAGCTCGAAGCTGGTGCGGGTGCGGGTGCTGTCCTCGAAGAACAGGTTGATCAGGGTGCGGCCGCGCAGCAGGTCGCGCTGCGTCTTGCCGGAGCGGTTGAGCAACGCGTAGCTCTCGGCCAGGTCGAGGAGCTGGCCGATCTCGGGGGGGTACATGCCCTCGATGGCGAGCAGGTGTTTGCGGGGCTGCACGGGGTTCCGTGTAGCGGGCAGGCAAGGCAAGGCAAGCAGTTCTTTTTTGAAAAAAAGAACCAAAAAACTTTTGCGTCCGCTGTCGCGCGCTCGCCGGTAGAAATCGCGACAGCGGAAGCAAAAGCTTTTTGCTTCTTTTTCTCGAAAAAGAAGTGCTTGCTTCCTACAATCCCAGCTCGCTCAACCCCGGATGTTCATCCGGCCGCCGCCCCAATGGCCAGTCAAACTTCCGCTCCGCCGCAGCGATCGGCGAATCGTTGATGCTGGCGAGCCGCCGCGCTATCAGGCCATGCGGGTCGAACTCCCACTGCTCGTTGCCGTAGGAGCGGAACCAGGTTCCGCTGTCGTCGTGCCACTCGTAGCAGAAG
>CAXUIR010000118.1:2853-7147 GCA_964251005.1 uncultured Acetobacteraceae bacterium
CGCGATACGGTTCTCATGGAAAACCCAGACTTCCTTGATCAGCCGGTAGTTCAGCTCTCGCGCCCATTTGCGCGCGAGGAACGCCTCGATTTCGGCGCGTCCAGTGACGAACTCGGCACGGTTACGCCACTGGCTGTCCGGCGTGTAGGCCAGCGTCACGCGGGCGGAGTCGCGGGTGTTCCAGGCGTCTTCGGCAAGCCTGGCTTTTTGCGCCGCGGTCTCCGCCGTGAACGGGGGTAGGGGCGGGCGGTCCTGCACGTGTTGTCTCCTTGCTCAAGCAAGCAAGCGATGGTTTTTTGAAAAAAAACCAAAAAACTTTTGTTCCCTTATGTATACGCCGCCGGAAAGGCCCGCGACAGCCGAGACAAAAGCTTTTTGGTTCTTTTTCTCGAAAGAAAACTGCTTGCTTGCTTAGTTCTCCGCCCCCACCGCCGCGTTCGTCCGCGTCCCCACCGCCGTCTGTTGCAGGTAGGCGACCCCGCTGACGTGGCTCAGGTCAGGCGAGAGAAACAGCCCGCCGAAGCTGAACGCGTCCGACATGTCGTCGAAGCCTGCGATCAGTGCTGTGGTCCCGCGATAGTCGTCCACGGCGTTGCCGTTCGGGCAGTAGCCGACAAAGGCGTTGGAGCTGACGTTGAGATCGACGACCGGGAACCCGGCCGCGCCAGGCACTTGTTGCGGGTAGAAGAACGACATCGGCACCGGCGGGTGCTGCCCGTCGATCGTGCTAGAAAACGCAACGAACGTGTTGAACTCGATGTCGACGGAGTTGGTCCGGGGGCCATGGCGCGGCCCGTCTGCCGGGCTGGACGGCACGCCTTCCTCGCCGTAGTCCAGGCCGAACGCGCCGCTGTTGTAGCCGGACATGGTTTTGACGAACACGTTGCCCTTGGCCACCAGTTGGCCGGCGTTGGGCACGTCGGCGTTGAAGGCTTCGGCCTGTCCGTAGGTGCTGCCCTGCGGCACTCCGCCCTGGAAGTAGTTGCCGAGCAGGTAGGTGTGCTGCGCGCGGCTTTTGGCGTCATGGCCGAAGAACTGGTCGTGGAACCAGTTGCCCTTGAACACGACGGTGAAGTCGGGGTCGTAGGTGGCGTTGCCGAACGCGGTGTTCGACGCGTCGACGTAGATGCCGTGCGCGAGGCCGGAGCTGTTCTGCGCACCCGACCCGCCGTTGTGGTCGATCTGGTTGAACAGCAGGTCGAGCCGGCCGCCGCCGGTCGGGTCTGCAGTGATGCCGTTGGCGCCGCCGGACTGCGCCTGCACCTGTTCGAAGCCATAGACGTGGGTGTGCGAGATGATCGTGCGATTCGGGGCTGTCCCCAGCACCGGCAGCTTGAGGCTGTTGCCGAACTGGTCGTAGTCGTTGTAGCCGGTGTGCAGCAGGTAAATGCCGGACGCCAGCACGTAGCCGGCTGGCCCGATGGTGACGCCGATGTTCGAGACGGTGTCGTTGGCGCCGCCCTGGATCTCGAGGACGTCCTTGCTGGTCTCGCTGTCGCCGGCGCCGGTGTCGTTGCGCACGATAACCGGGCGGATGCCGTTCTGCGTCACGCCGACGATGCTGATGTTGTTGGGCGGGTAGATCGGGTTGCCGCTGCCCACGTAGTAGTCGCCCAGCGGATGCAGCGTGATGTTGTTGTTGGAGACCAGGCCCTGCGGCGTTTGCGTGGTGGTGTAGACCGCCGGGTAGACCAGGAACGTGTCGCCCGGCAGCCAGAGCCTGAACAGGTCGACATGGGCGGTATTGCCGAACGGCCCGCAGCCGGTGTTGGCCATCGCCTGCAGCTTTGCCGGGGTGAAGGGCAGCGCCTGTGCCGCAGTGTAGGGTCGGCCGGCCGCCGGTTGCTTGGGCGGCGTGCGGAACGGCTCCTGGCAGGTGTTGGGGTTGGAGCTGAGGCTGTGCCACACGGCGACGACTATGTCGGCGCCGCTCACCTGGCGGTGCTGTTCGATGCGCGGGACGAGGTTGTCGCTCGCGGTCGCGTCGCGCGGCTGTCTGGTTTGCACGCCGGCCCAGGTGAACTGCGCCGGGTAGGCCGCGCCGCCGGGGTGGCACATGGCCGCTTGTTCGGCGGCGGCGTCGGGCGTCGTCAGCCCTGCGGCGGACAGCACGGTTTGCGCAAGGGCAGGGCTTGCCTGCGCCAGCACGGCGCAAGCCAGAATGCATGTTCTGGTCATTCAGTTCTGCCTTGTAACTAAATCGGTTTACTTGAAGCTTCCGATGCCAACCTGCCTAACACGGCAAAAAATCCAGAGTAAAGAAGAAAATCACCAAATCGTGAAACCGCATCAATTGAGGAATGCCAATGAATTTGCGCGCGCGGGTAGGACTAACCGGATGATGATCTAAATCGAGATGTATCGTCATGATAATTAGACGGTAGGGACATCTCGCTATTGACTTTCAGCGGCGGCGTTTTTCCCGGGATTTCGCCCTCGTTACTGAAAGCGGAGGCGATTCAGCACCAGGAAAGACTTATGGCTACGAAGAGGCGACCGCGATCGCTGAGGCTTATTCTATGCAAGAACACGCCTCAGCACAAGCAACGCCCACAAAGCCAACTAAATGGACTGACTGAAGATACAAAAAGTTGATGTCGTTACCTGTAGATAACGTGTTTCGCGGTCACCTCAATTTCGACTGATGATGCACGCGCAAGCGGTTCATTTTAAAAACAAGAACCAAAAACTCCTGCTCTCTTGTGCACGGTGCGGAAAATCTCCGCGCCAGCAGGACTGGCGTTTTCTGCTTAAGAAGCAGGTCTTGCCTTCCTTGCCGGACATCGAAGGGGAAGGGGCCAGAACACAGGTATTTGGACCCGCAGGCTTGAATCCATGGCAAGCAGAATGGCCTTCAACGGGGTAACAATCGCCAAGCAAAAACTGCCAGTTTTCTATCCCTCGGATCTGCATACTTCACGGTCGAATACCGGCAAGACGCGCCGAATGGTAGGCCTGCCGTGCCGTCGTACAATCTGCCAAGCGCAGTCACGCGGGCCGTTGGCAAACGTCACTTCCGACAGAGCGACAGACACGCTAGTGAACAACCCGCCGTAACGGCGCCTTCCCACTGCGGGGCGCTACGACGAGGATCGGTTAAAATGATCCGGTGTCACAAGGCAAGCAAGGAAGCCTTCTTTTGAAGAAAAGAAGCAAAAAACTTTTGCCTTGGCTGTCGCGGAGTGTTCGCACCGCGCACCTGAAGATCAAAAGCTTCCTTGTTCTTTCTTCAAAAACGAACGCCTGCTGCCTACGCGGTTTCCAACTCCTTCACGCTGCGAATGACTCGAGACATCATCCCGTAGGCAATTGCCTCCTCCGCGCTCATCCAATAATTGCGGTCGGTGTCCTTGGCCACCTTATCGTAGCTCTGCCCGGTTTCGTCAGCGATCAGCCGGTTCAGCCGCTCGCGCATCTTGACGATCTCGCGCGCCTCGATGGCGATGTCCACCGCTGGCCCGCGCACGCCACCCATCGGCTGGTGCAGCAGGAACCTGGTCTGCGGCAAGCTGAAGCGACGCTCCTTCTTGCCGGCCAGGAAGATCAGCGCGCCGGCGCTGGCCACCCAGCCAGTGCCGATCATCCGCACCGGCGCCTCGGCGTCGACGAAGCGGATCATGTCGTGGATAGTGTCGCCGCTTTCCACGTGGCCGCCGGGCGAGTTCACGTAGATGTCGATTGGCTCGGACGAGGCGCCGGCCAAGGCCAGCAACCGTCCCGTCACGTCGCGCGCAACTTTGTCGTTGATCGCCCCGAAGATCAGCACCTTGCGCTGCTTGAGCAGCCGGTGCTCCAACTCGTTGATCGGCGAGGAGAGCGTCCGGTTCTCGTCCGGCTCCTTCTGGTCCGGGCCCATCGGCTCGGGCACGTCGGGGCCGTCGGGGTCTTGGTCCGGCTCGTCCTCGTCCATCCTTGAGCGGAGACGCGGATACCAGGTCGGGTCGGTCATTAGGTGCACATGCTCCTGCTTGCGCGGTTGGCCGCAACGTGGTGCAGGCCGGCTGGATTGTCGAGGTCTGGCAAGGCGCGCCGCCCGGCAGGCCGCTCGCCGGCACCTCTATTGTCGGCCCGCGTACCCTGGGCCATCCTGCCGGACACGCTCCACCCATGCCGAGGTACCCGCATGAGCAAGACCGCACTGCTCGCCACGACTGTGTTCCTGCTGGCGGTGGTGGTTGTGGTGCTCGTCCTCAGGCAGGCGCCCGTCAGCCTCTCGGCGGTCCAGCCGGTCTCCCACCCGACAGCGTCCACGTCCACGCCGCCACCCAGCACCGCGCCGGCCGGAGTCACGCCC
>CAXUIR010000119.1:0-7142 GCA_964251005.1 uncultured Acetobacteraceae bacterium
GTCGCGGACTCATCCCGAGAGCGCGCGACAGCGGAGGCAAAAGTTTTTTGGTCCTTTTCAAAAAAAGACTGCTTGCTTTCTGCAAGTCAGCATCAAGGCGGATCGATACAACCAAGGCTTCTGGTTTTTTTTTTAGAAGTGTTGCTTGCCTGCCCAACTCAAACTCGAAACACGTAGTTCGTCCCAACTGCGCGCTCGACGTCAGGCGGAAACGCTGCGTGCTTGTCCGCGTAGTAGCGCGCACGGTGGTCGCCGTCGGTCAGCAAGTTGTAAGTCAGGTACAGCAAACGACGCGGCTGCGAGGTGAAGTTCGGCTTGGAGGCGTGCGGCGCGTAGCTGTCGAAGAAGATCACGTCGCCCGGCATGGTCGGCACCGCCTGCAAACCAAGACCGCTCTCATCAAGCGGGTTCCACTCCTCGCCGATCAGCCCGTCGCGGTGGCGGCCGGCCACCATCTCCAGACAGCCGTTCTCCAGCGTCGCTGCGTCAATGGTGACCAGCGCGGTCACGAACAGGCCAGCGTATTTCCCCCAGCCGGCCTGCTGGTCCTGGTGCGCCTTGAACCCGGGCCCGCCGGGCATCTTGAAGTTGATCTTGTCCTTGAACAACACGACGGGGCCGCCCATCAACGCCGCCGTCCAGTGCTGCAGGCTGCCTTGGCGGACCAGGCCGTCCAGCCCTGCGTGGTACGGGCAGAAGTTTTCGATACGCTGGATCACCCGGCGCCCCGGTTCGGTCAGGCTGTCCTCGTGATACACCCAGTGCTGGCCCGGCGCTTCCGGCGCGTGCTGCAAGGCCTCCGTCCAGCTCAGCAAGTCCGCCATCTGCTGCGGGCCGAAGAACTGCGGCACCACCAGGAAGCCGTCCTCCTGCATCCGCGCAAGCTCGTGCGCGGATGGCTGCCGTGACCCGGCGAAGCTTGTATCCTGAGTCAACGCGGCGCTCATACCGCCAACTCGTCCAACAGCGCGCGCGCCTTGGTGACGTCTTCCGGAAAGTCGATTTCCGTCCAGGGCAGGGTGCTGATGTCCTCGAAGCCGAAACGGCGCGGGTCGCTGGCCTGTATCATGTCGCGTATCGGTTCCTCGTATTCCTGTGACCGCCGGCCGGTGGCGACGTAGTGCTCCACGCGGTCCGCCAACTCGCACGCTGCGTCCGGCGAGAGACGGAAGAACCCCACGGACTCGCCGTGCCAGTCATGCGGCTCGGTGGGTATCTTCCGGAAATCAACGATCGCGCCGTCTCGCACGCACAGTTTCACCGGTTCGTCGCCCGGCTCGATGTTGCGGTCCAGCAGCAGACAATCGGTCCGCTCACTCCGCACCAGCCTTTCCAGAAGCCTGCGGTCGTACAGCACGTCGGCATCCATCAGCAGGATCGGTTGTTTGCACCGCAGCACGTCGCGCGCGGTCCACAACGACACTACGCTGCCCTCCGTGTAGTCGGGGTTCGTCATCGTGGTAACCTCCACCTCGGTGTCCAACTCGGCCAACGCAGCGCTGACCTGCGCGGCGCCGTGACCGACCACGATCGTGGCACTGCCTACGCCCGCCTGCTCGAGCAGGACGAGGTGCCGCGACAGCAGGCTGCGCCCGTCAAAATCCAGCAATATCTTCGGCTTGGGTGTGCCGTCGGCAGCCTCAAAACCAAGCCTGCGACCCACGCCGGCAGCCAGGATGATGGCGTGTATCCCTCGCGCGACAGGCGACAGTCCCGTCATCCTTCTGTCATTGAAATGCATTGTAACGCCCTAGGCCGGAGATTATGTACGCGCTCTGACCGCTCGGTCAAACCCCCGTCATACCGAGACCCCGCATTGCCCGACCAAGCTCCGCTGAACCGCACCTACCTGCGTGGCCTGTCACGCCCGGCCGAGCTCCGGTCGTTGCTCGTCTCGCCTGGCCTGGCGTTCCTGATGGAGGCGCATAGCGGTTTGTCGGCCAAGATCGTCGAGGAGGCAGGATTCGCCGGCATCTGGGCGTCCGGCCTGTCGATCTCGGCTTCGCTCGGGTTGCGCGACAACAACGAGGCGTCCTGGACGCAGGTGCTCGACGTGCTGGAGTTCATGGCAGACGCGAGCACGCTGCCGATCCTGGTCGACGGTGACACCGGCTACGGCAACTTCAACAACGTGCGCCGCCTGGTCCGCAAACTCGGCGAGCGCGGCATCGCCGGCGTCTGCCTCGAGGACAAACTGTTTCCCAAGACGAACTCGTTCCTCGGCGAACGCCAGTCGCTGGCCGACACGAACGAGTTCTGCGGCCGCATCCGCGCCGGCAAGGACGCGCAGACCGACGACGGTTTCTGCATCGTGGCACGCACCGAGGCGCTGATTTCCGGCCACCCGATGGACGAGGCGCTCCGCCGTGCCGAGGCCTACCACGCGGCCGGCGCCGACGCGATCCTGGTGCATTCGAAGCGCGCCGATGCCAGCGAGATTACCGCGTTCATGCAGCGCTGGGACGGACGCTGCCCGATCGTCGTGGTGCCGACGATGTACTACGCGACACCCACCGCCACGCTGCGCGCCGCCGGCATCTCGACGGTGATCTGGGCCAACCACCTGGTGCGCGCGTCGATCGCCGCGATGCGGCAGACGGCGCGCACCATCGCGCAATCCGAATCGCTGGTGGAGGTGGAAGACCGCATCACCAGCGTGCGCGACATCTTCCGCCTCACCGGCAACGACGAGCTGGAGGAGGCGCAGCGGCGCTACCTTCCACTCAGCCGCAGCATCCACGGCGTGGTGCTGGCCGCCTCGCGCGGCACGGCGTTGGGCGAGGTCACCGCCAGCTTGCCGAAATGCCTGGTGGACATCCGCGGCAAGACGCTGCTGCACCGGTTGTTGGAAACGCTCGACGAGGGCGGCGTGCACGACGTGACAGTGGTGCGCGGCTACGCACGCGACGCGATCGTGCCCGACGGTTTCGGCGTCGTCGACAACCTGGACTACGCCGACACCGGCGAGGCGGCCTCGCTCGCCTGCGCCATGCCGCATCTGCACGGCGAGCTGGTGGTCTCGTACGGAGACGTGCTGTTCCGCCGCTACGTGCTGGACGGCCTGGTCGCGTCCACCGCGGACGTCACCGTGGTGGCCGATTCGTCGCTGCGTGCGCAAGCCAACCCGCGCGACCTGGTCGCCGCGGACCGCCGCAATACCGCCGCCTACCTGGACGACGCGCCGGCGCGCCTGACCGGCGTGGCCGCTTCGCGCGACCGGGCCGCCGGCGAGTGGATCGGCCTGATGCACACCAGCGTGCGCGGCACCGAGAAGCTGCGCGAGGAGCTCGCCTCGATGCAGGCAGACGGCACGTTGCAGCAGGCCGACCTGCTGGCGGTGCTGGACCGGCTGCGCGCGCGCTGCGACGTTGCGGTGCACTACATCGCCGGACATTGGTTGGACGTGGACACGCTGACGGATTTGGCGGATGCGCGGAATTTTTCCTGAGTGAGGAAGCAAGCAAGGCCTGCTTTTTTGAAAAAAAGCAGCAAAAAACTTTTGCTTCGGCTGTCGCGGAACTTCCCTCAGCGTGTACTCCAGGGAACAAAAGTTTTTTGGTTCTTTTTCTCAAAAAAGAACTGCTTGCCTTGATGCTGCAGGCAAATGCCGTGCTGCAGGCCGCATCCACCGCCGGGTTCAACTTCTACACCGGCGTGCCGTGCAGCTTCCTCACCCCGCTGATCAACCGCGTGGCGAGCGACAGTACGGTGCGCTACGTCGGTGCCGCCAGCGAGGGCGAAGCAGTCGCGATTGCCGCCGGCGCGTGGCTGGCCGGACGGCAGACGGTGGTGATGTGCCAGAACTCCGGCCTGGGCAACGCGGTCAACCCGCTCACCTCGCTGAACACGCCGTTTCGCATCCCGATGCTGCTGGTGGTGACCTGGCGCGGCCAGCCGGGTCTCGCCGACGAGCCGCAGCACGCGCTGATGGGCGAGATCACGCACAACCTACTCTCCGTCATGCGGCTTGGCCACGCAGCGTTCCCGCAAACCGCCGAGGCGCTCGACCATGCGTTCACGCACGCGCGGGCGGAGATGGAGCGCAGCTCGCTGCCGTTCGCGCTCGTCACGCAGAAGGGCGACCTCGCCGACGAGGCGCTCGACGAGACGCCGCGTCCGCTCCCCAAGGCCGGCGGACGGACCGAATTGTGCGAGCTTGGCCCTCGCCCGAGCAGGGTCGAGATTCTGGCGCGCGTGCTGGCCTTGGCGCCGGCCGAGGCGCCCGTTATCGCCACCACCGGCAAGACCGGCCGCGAGCTGTTCACCCTGCAGGACCGCGCCCAGCACCTCTACCAGGTGGGCTCGATGGGCTGTGCCGCGCCGATGGGGCTCGGCCTGGCGCTGACCACCGGGCGGCGCACCATCGTGCTGGACGGCGACGGCGCCGCGTTGATGAAGCTAGGTGCGCTGGCCACCATCGGCGCCTACCAGCCGCCGGGCCTGCTGCACGTGCTGCTGGACAACGGCGTGCACGATTCCACCGGCGGCCAGGCCACGGTGTCCGCCAGCGTGGATTTCGCCGGCGTGGCGCTGTCCTGCGGCTACGCCCACGCGTTCAGCTGCGATACCGAGGCAGGGTTCGCCAGCGCGTTCACCGACGCGCTCGGGCGGGCAGGGCCGGTGTTGCTGCACGTGCGCATCCGGCCGGGATCGATGGAGAAGCTGGGCCGGCCGACGATCGCGCCGCACGAGGTGGCCCGGCGGTTTCGGGATTTCGTGCTTCAGGCGGCTTGAGTGGTGGTCGGCACGCAGGGTCGGCAAACTGCCTTGGTTTATATGGGTCGTTGCGGGCTTTGGCATCGTTACTACCGTTCGACAAGTTGGGCGGTGGTAGGTAAAGGAAGCGGTTCTTTTTTGAAAAAAAGAACCAAAAAACTTTTGCTTCTCAAGGCGCGCGGTGCGGAAGTTTGGGCTTCAGTACGGAGGAAACTTGTTTGTCGCTTGCCGGACTCGCTTTCACCGGGGCTCGAAGTGTCAGCGCCTGGGGATGATAGCAGCGCGCTGCCCATGGCTCACGTTTGTGCATCACGACAAGATTCATTACCAAGCGCACCAAGATGCCCGACTGATTCTGAACTGCTTCGAGATGGGCCGCGTTCAAGCGGCCAAAGAAGATCATCGTGACTGATGCCCTGTCACGCAACGTGATGGGCAAGGTACAAAAGGCCTTGTTGCGAGACTTCCGTTGCCGGCAATGCTGTTGCAAGCCACCAGGCAAGCTAAAAGTTTACCGCCAGACAGAGCGCCTTGGTGCTCTTTGTGTTCTTGGTGTCAAATCTGCTGTGATTAGTTCCTGCATTGTCACGCTATCGACAGCAGAACACTCAAACCGTGTTGCCATCATGGCCGCGCGGGCAAGAGACGCGGCTTACTACCCCTGCGCTCCTGTCCCAGTCGGGCGCCTATCACTGATGCGTATCGTTTCAGCCATCCGCGACAGCGTGCGCAAAAGCTTTTTGCTTCTTTTTCTCGAAAAAGAAGGCCTTGCTTTCTTTCGCCTCCCGCCCTCAACGCGCCGCCATGAACGCGTCCACCGCTGCCAAAGCCCGCGCCATCTCCGCTCGCCCGATCGCGCCGATGCAGCCAATCCGGAAACTCGGTTCCTGCGTCAGCTTGCCCGGGTAGATCATCACGCCAAGCGCGGCCAGGTACTCGTAGAATCGGTCGAAGTCGAACCAGCCGCCGGCCGGGATGCGGAACGTCACGATCACCGGCGCCTGGTGGGCGTCGTCGATGTAGGTGGCAAACCCGTGTGCGCGCATGCCGGCGGTCAGCGTCGCGCAGTTGGCCTGGTAGCGGGCGTGTCTGGCCGGGATGCCGCCCTCCTCCTCCAACTGGTCGAGCGCCGCGGCCAGGCCCGCTACCACCTGCACCGGCGGGGTGAAGCGCCACTGCCGGTTGGCCTCGAAGCCGCGCCATTGGGCGTGCAGGTCCAGGCTGAGGCTGACAGCGTTGTCCGCGCAGCCGGCCAGGTGTGCCAGCTCGGCGACGACGAAGCCCAGCCCCGGCACGCCCTCCAGGCCCTTGTTGGCCGAGCCGACCACCGCGGCGCAGGGCGTGGCACCGACGTCGATCGGCACGGCGCCGAACGAGCTCATCGCGTCGAGGATCAGCCGCCGTCCAGCGGCCTGCACGATCGCGGCGATTGGGGCGAGCGGGTTCAGCAAGCCGCTGGTGGTCTCGCAATGCACCAGCGCCACGTCGGTGATCGCCGCGTCGTCCGCCAGCGCGGCGCGGACGGCGCCGGGCGGGAACGGCTGGTCTTCCGCCACCTCCAGCACGCGGCCGAGCCGGCCGATCCTGCGCGCCATCTCGGCGATGCGGCGTCCGTAGGCGCCGTTGACCAGCACCAGCAGCCTGCCGTCCCGCGGCACCAGGCTCTGCACGGCGGCTTCCACCGCGAAGGTGCCGGCACCCTGGATCGGCACGGCGACGTGGCTGCCGACACCCCCGACCAGGCCGGCCAGCCTGGCGCGCACGCCTTCGCTGAGCGCGATGAAGGCGGCGTCGCGCGACCCCCAGTCGCGCCCGAGTGCGGCGCGGGTGCGGGCCGACGTGGTCAGCGGGCCGGGGGTGAGCAGCAGCGGCGGCCGATCGGCATCGGTGTCGGACATGGCGGGCGCGTAGCCCGGCGGAGGCTTGGCCCGCAATGGCGGCGGATGGGTGCCCGGCAAGACTGGCGGGACCGCAACCGGTTCTACAGGTCGCATGGTGCCATGGGCCGGTGGGAGCATGACCGGCCGCGTCGGCAGAACCATGGCCGGCAGTGTGGGTATGAGCATGACCGGCCACAGCGGCAGAACCATGGCTGGCTGTGTCGGTGTGAGCTTGACCGGCCGGGTGGGCGGCACCGCGGCCGGCTGTGTCGGTGTGACTATAACCAGCCACGTCGGCTAGCCCGCGGCCGGCTGTGTCACGATGATCGGCTCCCGCGGGGGAACCATGGCCGGCTTCGTGGAGCGGCCCACGACCAGCCAAGCCGGCGGGCAGAGGGCGGCGCGTGAGGGCCGTGCCGATCGTGGCCGGGGTGGCCGGACTCTGCCTGGCGGCGTGGTTGCTGCGGACCTACGGCGTCGGCCAGGTCCTGGCCCTGCTCGGCCGGGCGGGGTGGCTGGGGCTGGTCGCGGTGGTTGCCGTCCACC
>CAXUIR010000120.1:0-7116 GCA_964251005.1 uncultured Acetobacteraceae bacterium
TTTTAAAAAAGAACCGCTTGCTTACCCGATCAGTCGCCCGGCAACCGCGTCCAGCTTGGCCATCAACGCCGGGTCGCGCGCCGCGTCAGCCGTGATGATGGCGTGGTCCAACGCGTGGTCGCAGCCGAGCGTGCAGCCGGGGGCCGCGCCGGCCAGCATGGGGATCGCGCGCTGCACCAGATCGCGCGCGGCCTGCGAGTTGGCGGTCATCACGGCAACCACGGCGTCCACGGTGACGTGGGCGTGGGTTTCGTGCCAGCAATCGTAGTCGGTCACCATCGCCACGGTGGCGTAGTGCATTTCCGCCTCGCGGGCGAGCTTGGCCTCCGGCATGTTGGTCATCCCGATGACGTGGCAGCCCCAGCTTCGGTACAGCTCGCTCTCCGCCCTGGTGGAGAATTGCGGACCTTCCATGACCAAGTAGGTGCCACCGCGGGTGACTGGCAGGTCCAACTCGCGGGCCGCGCGCTCCAGCGTGTCGCCGAGCAGCGGGCAGACCGGGTGGGCCATGCTGACGTGGGCGACGCAGCCCTCGCCGAAGAAGCTCTTCTCGCGGGCGAAGCTGCGGTCGACGAACTGGTCGACGATGACGAAGTGGCCGGGGGGCAGGTTCTCCTGCAGACTGCCGACCGCGGACAACGAGATAACGTGGGTGCAGCCGGCCCGCTTCAGCGCGTCGATGTTGGCGCGGTAGTTGAGGTGGCTGGGCGAGAGGCGGTGGCCGCGGCCGTGGCGCGGCAGGAACACGCAGGGCACGCCGCCGAGCACGCCGTGGAGGAGCTCGTCGGAGGGGTCGCCCCAGGGGGTGTGGACGCGGCGCCACTCGCGGTGCTCCAGGCCCGCGATGTCGTACAGGCCGGAGCCGCCGATGACGCCGATGGTGTTCATGGTGCGGGTTCGTCCGGGACGAGAAAGAAAGCAAGGCCTTCTTTTTTGAAAAAAAGAAGCAAAAAACTTTTGTCCCTGCGCTCTCTCACGCGCCTCGCTTCATCCTGCTAGGCGCGACTGGTGCCGCAGCGAAGGAGACAAAAGTTTTTTGGTTCTTTTTTTCAAAAAAGAACCGCTTGCTTCCTTCAGTGCGCCTCGTCCGAGCTGCTCTTATGCACGTCCGACCACACGTGCTTCTTCACCGCATAGGTCAGCCCGCACATCAGTGCGAAGAAGCCGACCATGCGCACGCCGAGGTGCTTGCGCTCCTCCATATGCGGGTTGGACGCGAAGTAGAGAAACGTGGAGACGTCCTTGGCTTCCTGGTCCAGCGTCGCCTTCGTGCCGTCCGCATAGGTGACCGAGTCAGCCTGCAGCGGCGGCGGCATGTGGATCTGATGGCCGGGGAACCACTTGTTGTAATACAGGCCGTCCGGCACCTTTACGTCCTTCGGCGGGTCGACGTAGCCGAGCATCAACGCGTTGATGTAGTTGGCACCTTGGGTGCGCGCGTTGACGATTAGCGAGTGGTCCGGCGGCAGGGCACCGTTGTTTGCGGCGCGCGCCGCTTTGTCGTTCGGGTAGGGCGAGGCAAAGGTGTCCGACGGCAGGCCGGGGCGCGTGGTAGGCTCGCCCTGGTCGTTGAGCTCGCCCGGGACGGTCTTGCTGGCGGCGACGGCGCGAATCTGTGCCGGTGAGAGTCCGATGCCGGCAAGGTTGCGGTAGCTCATCAGCTTCATCGAGTGGCAGGCCGAGCAGACCTCGTTCCATACTTGGAACCCGCGCTGGGCGGAGGCACGGTCGTATGTGCCGAACGCATCGGTGCGCAGCGTGCCGCCGAAACTCCATTGCACTTTGGGAAACGGCGGCAGCTGTTCTTCCTGCGCTTGGGCGTGTGTGACTGCGATAAGCAGGCTGGCCAGCAGGGTCGTGCTCGCCAGAACTGCGTGGCGGCGCATCAGATCTTCTCCATCGGTTTGGCGGCCGCACCGGACGGCAGCCGGCCGCCACCGGGGAAGGTCTGACGCAGCACCGGCTTGCTGATGCTTTCCGGCAGCGGCAGGGGACGCTCGATGAAGCCGAACAGCGGCACCAGCACCAGGAAATGCAGGAAGTAGTAGATCGTCGCCAGGCGTCCGATCGAGACGTAGGGCTCGACCGGGTGGTGCGCGCCGACCACGCCGAGTGCCAGCATGGAGACCACCATCAGCCGCAGCGACCAGCGGTACAGCGGGCGGAAGCGGGCGCTGCGCACCGGCGAGGTGTCGAGCCACGGCAGCACGAACCACACCAGGATGGAGCCGAACATGCAGATCACGCCGGCCAGCTTGTTCGGCACCGAGCGCAGGATCGCGTAGAACGGCAGGAAGTACCACTCCGGCACGATGGCGTTGGGCGTTTGCAGCGGGTTGGCGGCGATGTAGTTGTCCGCCTCACCGAACAGGTTCGGGATGAAGAACACGATCACCGCGAACAGCAGGAAGTAGACCGCCATGCCGACGCTGTCCTTCGCCGTATAGTACGGGTGGAAGGGCAGGGTGTCCTGCTCGGACTTCGGGTCGATGCCGAGCGGGTTGTTCGAGCCGGTGATGTGCAGGGCGACCACGTGCAGGAACACCACGCCGGTGATCACGAACGGCAGCAGGTAGTGCAGGCTGAAGAAGCGGTTCAGCGTCGGGTTGGACACCGAGAACCCGCCCCACAGGAGCGTCACGATCCAGTTGCCCACCACCGGGATGGCGCTGAACAGGTTGGTGATGACGGTGGCACCCCAGTAGCTCATCTGGCCCCAGGGCAGCACGTAGCCCATGAAGGCCGTGGCCATCAGCAGGAGAAATAGCGTGACGCCGGTCATCCACAGCAGCTCGCGCGGCGCCTTGTAGCTGCCGTAGTACATGCCGCGGAAGATGTGGATGTAGATGATGATGAAGAACATCGACGCGCCGTTCATGTGAACGTAGCGGAGCAGCCAGCCGTAGTTCACGTCGCGCATGATACGCTCGACGCTGTCGAAGGCGCCGGCCGTGCTGGCATTGTAGTTCATCGACAGGAAAATGCCGGTGGCGATCATGACGAACAGGTTGATCACCGCGAGCGCGCCGAAATTCCAGAAATAGTTGAAATTCTTCGGCGTGGGGAAGCTGCCGTATTCCTTCGTCATCAGCGTCAGGATCGGCAGGCGTGTGTCCACCCAGTTGAGCACCGGGTTCTGGAACTCGCTCTTGTGCAGGCCGGCCATGGTGTTGCGTCCCTATCGAGCCATCGTGGGCGCCGTGGGCCACCGGGCCTACGGTTGTACGGGAACAGGCCTCCCGTCGCGTCTTGCACCTAATAAGGGTGAGTTTCCCCCGCTGCAATCGGCGCGGGTGCAAGTTCCGTCGGCGGGGTGCGATTCTGGACGTAGGGCAGAAAGCAAGCGGTTCTTTTTTGAAAAAAAGAACCAAAAAACTTTTATCTCCGCTGTCGCGCGCCCGCCGGACAAAGCCGCGACAGCGGAAGCAAAAGCTTTTTGCTTCTTTTTCTCGAAAAAGAAGGCCTTGCTTCCTTGCCGCCCGCTCGGCAAGCCCCGCCGGCAGGCTTAGATAACCAAAATGGACACCCACACCGCCGACGCCCCACCCCATGCCGCGCTGAAGCCCCACGTCCGCGTCTGGTTTGAGGCGCTGCGCGACCGCATCTGCGCCGCCTTCGAGGCGATCGAGGCCGAGCACGAGGCGGGCCCGCTGTCGGACCAGGCGCCGGGCCAGTTCGAGCGGCGCCCGTGGGAGCGGCCCACCGAGGACGGCAGCCACGGCGGCGGCGGGGTGATCAGCCTGATGCGCGGTAGAGTGTTCGAGAAAGTGGGGGTGAACGTCTCCACCGTGTCCGGCGCGTTCAGCCCGGAGTTCCGCGCCAACATCCCGGGTGCTGCCGAGGACCCGCGCTTCTTCGCCACCGGCATCAGCCTGGTGGCCCACCTGCAGAACCCGCACGTGCCGGCGGTGCACATGAACACCCGCATGCTGGTGACTACCAAGGGCTGGTTCGGCGGCGGCGGCGACCTTACCCCGATGTTCTTCGACACGAAGGAGACGGCGGAGGACGGTGCGGCCTTCCACGCCGCCTTCCAGCGCGCCTGCGACGCTCATGACCCAGCGTACTACCCGAAGTTCAAGGCGTGGTGCGACCGCTACTTCTTCCTGCCGCACCGGGGCGAGCCGCGCGGCGTGGGCGGCATCTTCTACGACCACCTCGATACCGGCGACGCCGCAGCCGATTTCGCCTTCACCCGCGACGTGGGCCAGGCGTTCCTCGACGCCTACCCCGCCATCGTGCGCCGCCGTGCCGGCCGTCCCTGGACGGAGGCCGACCGCGCGCACCAGCTGCTGCGGCGCGGCCGCTACGTGGAGTTCAACCTGCTGCACGACCGCGGCACCACCTTCGGGCTGAAGACCGGCGGCAACGTGGACGCCATATTGATGAGCCTGCCGCCGGAGGTGCGCTGGGCTTGAGCCGGGAGCGGCGAAGCAAACGGCGGTATAACCTACAGCAGAGTATGCCATCTCCCGCGGAAGTAGAAATACAGTCCGCTTCTTCGCGCGTGAGTTGGAATATCTACTCTGGATTAGGCCGCATTTTTGGCGTAATCGGAAGATGGTTATTTGCGCGCAAGAGAGCATGGCGAATCGGTGCCGGGCCGCATGAGGCGCCAGCCACCGCCTGCTAGGAACAGACAGATGATGGATGGTCCAGGGCACATCCCGCTGGCCCCCGCCCGGTCCGGTCAGGAGGGCGACGACCAGGAAGCCGCCCGGCTGGCCACGTTGCGCGACTACGCCATCCTGGACACGCCGCCGGAGGTGGCCTTCGCCGACGTTGTGGACATCGCCGCCGAGGTGTGCGGCACGGCGATGGCGCTGGTCAGCTTCGTCGACCAGGACCGGCAGTGGTTCGCCGCGGAAACCGGGCTGGGCGTGCGGGAGACGCCGGTCGGGCAATCGGTGTGCGCGCACGCGATGCACGCGGACGGCATCTTCACCGTCGACGATCTGTCCCAGGACGCGCGCTTCCGCGACAACGTCCTGGTGACCGGCGCGCCGCAGCTGCGCTTCTACGCCGGGGCGCCGCTGCAGACGGAGGACGGCGTGCCGCTCGGCACGATCTGCGTGCTGGACCAGCAGAGCCGGCCGGGCGGGCTGAACGCGAAACAGCAAAAGGCGCTGGCGGCGCTCGGCCGGCAGGTGATGGCGCAGCTGGAGCTGCGCAGGCTTGGGCGGCGGCAGCGCGAGCTGCTGGCGAGCAAGGACGCGCTGCAGGCCGAGACGGCCAGACACCTTGCCGCCCGCGACGCTGCCCTGGCGGAGCGCGACCTGCTGATGCAGGAGGTGAACCACCGGGTGAAGAACAGCCTCTCGATGGTGCAGGCACTGCTGCACCTGCAGGCAAGAAGCGCCAAGGACGAGGACACCGCCCAGCTGTTGCGCAACAGCGCGGCGCGGGTGCGCACTTTCGGCGCCATGCACGAGCAGCTCTACCAGCTCGGCGCCGAAACGCATGTCGACATGGCCGTCTACCTCGACTCGCTGCTGGACAACCAGCGGGCGACCCAGTTCGACGGCGGCCGGGATCGCGCCATCCTGCTGCACGCCGAGCACGATCAGTGGCCGGCGGCCGACGCGGCCAATTTGGGGCTGATCCTGGTGGAGCTGGTGACCAACTCGCTGAAATACGGCGCGGGCACGATCGACGTGAGCCTGGCGAGGATCGGCTCGGACGTGCTGGAGCTGACCGTGGAGGATCAGGGGACCGAGCTGCCGGAGAGCTTCGACCCGGAGGCGTCGCGCGGCTTCGGCATGCGGCTGGTGACGGGGTTGCTGAGGAGCCAGCAGCGCGGGTGGCTGAAGGTGGACCGCTCGCGGGGACATACGCGGTTCGTGGTGACGTTTCGGGCGGGAGCGTAAGCAAGCAAGCGGTTCTTTTTTGAAAAAGAAACCAAAAAACTTTTACTCTCTTGGGCAAGTCTTTGTAGGAGAGTCCGCGACAGCGGAAGCAAAAGTTTTTGGGTCTTTTTTTCAAAAAAGAACCGCTTGCCTGCTTTATTCCGCCTGACCCGGCGCCTTTGCCAGCGCAGCACTCCACTCCGCGTAAAACCTGGCGGACGCCGCGTTGCCCTGCTCGGCGAACCGCGCGCTGGCCGCGGCCGCACCTTCCGAGGCCGTTTTGAAGCCGTCGGCGAACTGCTCCGGCGTGGTGGCGGGCAGCGGACGCGCACCGTCGAAGCTCCAGGCAGGGCCGTAGTCGCCGGTGCTGTCGGCGCCGCGGTCGGTCAGCCCGCGCACCGGCAGGCCCTCGTGCATCAGGCCGGCGAACATCCGCACCGCGCGCCCGCCGGTGTTCAGGCGCAGCACGCCGGAGCCTTCCGCCAGGCCGCCGGGGCAGGCGCCGAGCCACGTCGCGTTTTGCGGGCCGGCGCCGCCATCGGCCATGTCGCTGGGGATGACAAACCGGCAGCCGCCCGCCGGGTCGGCAGACAAGGTTGGCGCAGCGTGGGCGGCATGGAACCCGAGCACCGCCAGCACGGCCGCCAGTCTACCGACGGGGGGTCTACCGACGGGGCGTCTACCGCCGGGGCGGCTGCCGGCGGGGTGTCTGCCGGCATGGCGTCTACCGGCCGGGCGGCTCATGCGGCGACGGCGAAGCTGTTCACCAGCGTCTGGCTGCACTCGAAGTGCATGCAGTCCTTGCGGTGGGCGTAGCCGCCGCCCCAATACCAGCCGTGCTCGTTGAAGATCGGCGCGATCAGCGACAGGCCCAGATAGGGGGTGCCGATCCCCATCGGTTCCACTTCGCCGTCGATGGCGATGTCCACCGCGGTGCCCCAGGAATGGTTGGAGATGGCGGTGGTCGATCCGCGGATGTTGCGGCAGCACAGCATGCCGGCGCTGCCGAGGTGGGGGTAGAGGTCCGGCAGGCGCTGGGCGATCTCGGCCATCACGTCCTGCAGGCTGTCCAATGCCGGGCGCAGGCCGCGGTAGTTGTGGGCACCGATGCGCCGCATCTCGACCAGCGGCAGAAGCCGCGTGTTGGTCATGTCCTGGCACTGGTCGGTGAAGGTCGAGCGCGGGCGGCCGAGGCGGCCTTCCATCCAGGCGCTGCTCGGGCAGGTGAGTGCGACGTTGATGGTGTCGGCC
This sequence comes from uncultured Acetobacteraceae bacterium, assembly GCA_964251005.1. Taxonomy (GTDB): domain Bacteria; phylum Pseudomonadota; class Alphaproteobacteria; order Acetobacterales; family Acetobacteraceae; genus BOG-908. The sequence goes on from CAXUIR010000120.1 coordinate 7,098, forward strand.
GGCGGCATCGGCACTGCGC
>CAXUIR010000121.1:0-2658 GCA_964251005.1 uncultured Acetobacteraceae bacterium
GACAGCGGAGTCAAAAGTTTTTTGGTTCTTTTTTTCAAAAAAGAACCGCTTGCTTGCTAGAAGCCGCCCATGACCCAAAACCTGTTCGCCGACGCACGCGTCCACGTGCTCGCCGCCCTACGCCAGGCCGTCCCCGACCTCCCAGACGAGCTCGCCGCCCGCGTCGAAGTCACCCCAACCCGCGAGCCCGCGCACGGCGACATGGCCACCAACGCCGCCATGGTCAGCGCCCGCCACGCCGGCCGCAAGCCTGCCGAGCTCGCCGCCGCCATCGCCGCTGGCCTGCCCACCCGCGCCGGCCTCGCGGCAGCGGAGGTGGCCGGCCCTGGCTTCATCAACATGCGCCTCAGCTCGGACACGCTGCGCGCCCAACTACCGGTGATCCTGCACGCCGGCGAGGCCTACGGCGACAGCGACACCGGCCAGGGCGAGCGGGTGAACGTTGAGTACGTCTCCGCCAACCCGACCGGCCCGATGCATATCGGCCACTGCCGCGGCGCGGTGGTTGGCGACGCGCTGTCCCGCGTGCTGGCCAAAGCCGGCTTCGCGGTCACCAAGGAGTACTACATCAACGACGCCGGCGCGCAGGTGGTGGCGCTGGCCTGGGCCGCCTACTGGCGCTACCTGCAGGCGCTCGGCACCAAGCTGACCGAGGAGGAGTACGCCGCCGCCGTGCCGGGCGGCCTGCAATACCGCGGCGACTACCTGGTGCCGGTTGGCCAGGCGCTCGCCCACCTGCACGGCGCGTCGCTGGCGGCCGAGGGCGCCATGCCAGCCGACCCCTCGGTGTGGCTGGAGACAGTGCGCGGCACGGCGATTATCATGATGATGGCCTCGATCCGCGAGGACCTCAAAGCCCTCGGTGTGGTGCACGACGTGTTCACCTCCGAGCGCGCGCTGCTCGACAGCGGTGCGGCCGACCGCGCCATCGCGCGGCTGACAGAGCGCGGCCTGATCTACGAGGGCGTGCTCGAGCCGCCGAAGGGCAAGACGCCGGACGACTGGGAGCCGCGCCCGCAAACCCTGTTCCGCGCCACCCGGTTCGGCGACGACGTCGACCGTCCGCTGAAGAAGTCCGACGGCACCAACACCTACTTCGCCAACGACATCGCCTACCACGAGGACAAGGCTCGGCGCGGTGCGGTCACCATGATCGACGTGTGGGGGGCCGACCACGGCGGCTACGTCAGCCGGATGAAGGCGGCGGTGCGCGCGCTGGCCGCAGGCGGCGGGAGCCTGGACGTGGTGCTGTGCCAGATCGTTCACGTGCTGCGCGGGGGCCAGCCGGTGCGGATGAGCAAGCGCGCCGGCAGCTTCATCACGCTGCGCGACCTGATCGATGAGGTGGGCAGCGACGCCGTGCGCTTCACCATGCTGACGCGCAAGGCGGACGCGCAGATGGAGTTCGACCTGGACCTGGCCGTGGCCCAGACACGCGACAACCCGGTCTATTACGTGCAGTACGTGCATGCCCGTTGCCGCTCCGTGCTTCGCAACGCCGCAGAGATGTTCCCCGCAGCGGCGCTGACGCCGGAGGCTTTGGCACAGGCCGACCTGTCGCACCTGACTGCAGAGCCGGAGCTCGCGATGATCCGCCGCCTGGTGGCCTGGCCGCGCGCCGTCGAAGGTGCCGCACTGGCGCACGAACCGCACCGAATTGCGTTTTTCCTCTATGACTTGGCCGCTGACTTTAATATGCTGTGGCAGACTGGAAACGCCGACGCAACGTTGAGATTCCTGCGCGCCGACCATCCGGCGGAGACGCGGGCGCGGCGGGCGCTGGTGGCGGCCACGGCGGGCGTCATCCGCGCCGGCCTGGCGGTGGGCGGCGGGGTGCCGGCCGAGGAGTTGCGGGGACGGACGCCGGTCCGCGCCGGTAGGGAGGCGCCGCGCGAAGCGGCAGAAGAGGGGTCGAGATGCCAGACGTGCCGCACATCACCCAGAACTTTGCCCGCCCGTCGTACCGGCCACAGAAGCAGCAGGGCCTAATCGACCCCGACATGCGCCGCATGGCGATCGTGGCGGCCGTGTTCGGCGGCGGGCTGGCCCTGGTGGTGGCGGCGCTCAGCCTGTCCCACCACGCGCATCACGGCGTGCCGGTGATTGAGGCCGCTTCGGGTCCGGTGCGTATTAAGCCGCTCGACCCGGGCGGCATGAAGGTGGCCGGCGCCGAGGAGATCAGCAGCGGCGCCGAGCGCCTGGCGCCGGAGCCGGAAAAGCCGGCGCTGCACGCGCTGCGCGCCAAGAGCCACCCCGTCGTGCACGCCACCGAGCAGGCCGAAGCCGCTCGTCCGGCAGTTCCTGCGGTCGCACCCGCCCCGCCGGTTCAGCGCGCCTCGGCAACGGCGCCGCTGCCTGTGCCGGAGGCGCGCGGCACCGCGGTGCAGCTCGCCGCTTTCGAGACGCAGCAGGCGGCTGAGCAGGATTGGGGCCGGTTGTCGGAGAAGATGCCGGGGCTGCTCGGCGGACGCCGGCCCGAGGTGGAGCGCGCCGACGTGGCCGGGCACGTCGTCTACCGTCTGCGCACGGGCGGGTTTGGCAGCGTGGCGATGGCGAAGGATTTCTGCGTGAAGGTGCAGAACAAGGGTGGGGACTGCACGGTCGCTGCTTTCTGAAGTCAGGCAGGCGCACTGCTTTTTTCGGCGGGGTTAGGTTTCG
>CAXUIR010000121.1:2668-7081 GCA_964251005.1 uncultured Acetobacteraceae bacterium
GGCCGGACGGCCAAACGGAGGACCGACATCGAAGAAAGCCGACTTAAGCAGCCGCCTAGCCATAGTGCTTTGAGCGGTTCGCGTGTCCGCTCCGGCGTGAGTCCGTCCGCCGAAATCCTCTTGTCGCGGAAGTCTGGACGACACCTCTCAACCCGACGCACCCCCCAAGACAAAAGTTTTTTGCTTCTTTTTTTCAAAGAAGAAGGCCTTGCTTCCTTACGGAACCAGCCACCCGCCCCCAACCGGCCCGCCAACCCACGTGAACCTAGCGCGCCGGTTCTCCTCCTTGGCAAGGTGCAGGTATTCCAGCGTGTGCGCCTGCAGGCGCAGGACACAAAACACCTCGAAGGCTGCTTTGTCGCCGCGGTCCGGCCCGACCGCGTCCGGCGTGGCGAGGTGCGTGCCAGGGCCCGGGTCCACGCGGTAGGTTGCCCTGCTCGCCTCGCGTAGCGCCGCCCAGGACTCGTGGGCAACCTCGTCGCCGGTGTGCAAGCTGACCACGCCCGAGACACGCAGCTGGATGCTGCTTTCCGTGTCCCAGCCGTGCAGCGTGGCGGCCGGGTTGGCCAGCAGCTCGGCATGTTTGGCCGAGCGGGTGTCGGTGTGGGTGTCCAGCGTGTGGGTGCCGGCGTCGAACCGGCGCAGCACCACGGTGCGCACCTGCGGCGCGCCGTCCAGGCCGATGCTGCCGAGGGCGAGGTTGCGCCAGTGGCTGCCGGGGTTGGCCGCACCTTTGGCCAGCAGGGCGGTCGCGCGGCCGAGGATGTCGTCCAGGCCGGTCGGCAGGGTGTCGGACAAATTCGGTTTCCTCGGGTGTCGTGACTTGCCAGAACGCAGCCGGGCGGCAAAACAGGCGCCGGACCAGGATAGGATGGCAGCGTGACAGATCGCGTCGAAGTCGGCGGCTTGCAGGTGGCCCGGGTGCTCCACGACTTCGTCTCGATCGAGGCGGTGCGCGGCAGCGGCGTCAACGCCACGCAGTTCTGGCAGGGGTTCGCGGCCATGCTGCGCGACCTGGCACCGCGCAACCGCGCGCTGCTGGACAAGCGCGACGCGCTGCAGGCCAAGATCGACGCCTGGCACGCGACACGGCGCGGCCGCGCCTTCGACCAGGCCGAGTACGAGACCTTCCTGCGCGAAATCGGCTACCTGCAGCCCGAGCCGCCGGCCTTCCACGTCACCACCGCCAACGTGGACCCGGAGATCGCCAGCATCGCCGGCCCGCAGCTGGTGGTGCCGATCTCCAACGCGCGCTACGCGCTGAACGCGGCCAACGCCCGCTGGGGCAGCCTGTACGACGCGCTGTACGGCACCGACGCCTTGCCGGAGACCCCGGGTGCCGAGCGCGGCCGCGGCTCCCCCGCGGGGGGGGGCGGCGGGGGGGGGCCGCCCCCACGGCAGGTCCTCGACCAGACGGTGCCGCTCGCAGACGCGTCCTACGCGGACGCCACCGGCTTCACGGTGGAGGGCGGCGGGTTGGTCGTCGCCACCAAGTCCGGCCCGCAGAGCCTGCGCGCGCCCGAGCAATTCGCCGGCTACCTGGGCGAGGCAGCCGCACCCACCTCCGTCCTGCTGGTGCAGAACGGCCTGCACATGGCGATCCGCATCGACCGCAGCTCGCCGATCGGCCGCGACGACCCGGCCGGCATGTCCGACCTGATGCTAGAATCCGCCGTCAGCACCATCATGGATTGCGAGGACAGCGTGGCCGCGGTGGACGCCGCCGATAAGGTGGAGGTCTACCGCAACTGGCTGGGCCTGACCGACGGCACGCTGTCGGCCGCGTTCCAGAAAGGCGGCGAGACGCTGGAGCGCCGGCTGGAGCCGGACCTGGTGTTCACCAAGCCCGGCGGCGGCGTGCTCACCCTGCCCGGCCGCAGCCTGATGCTGGTCCGCAACGTCGGCCACCACATGTACACCGACGCGGTGCTAACGCCGGACGGCGCCGAGATCCCCGAGACGATGCTCGACTGCGCGGTCACCGCACTGATCGCCACGCACGACCTGCGCGGCACGCTGAAGCTGCACAACAGCCGCACCGGCTCGATGTACATCGTCAAGCCGAAGATGCACGGGCCGGAGGAAGTGGCCTTCGCCTGCGAGATGTTCAGCCGGGTGGAGGACATCCTGGCCCTGCCGCGGCGCGCGCTGAAGATGGGCATTATGGACGAGGAACGCCGTACCAGCGCCAACCTCGCCGCCTGCATCCACGCCGCCCGCGACCGGGTGTTTTTCATCAACACCGGCTTTCTCGACCGCACCGGCGACGAGATGCACACCTCCATGGAAGCGGGCACCATGGTGCGCAAGGGCGACATGAAGACCACCAAGTGGCTGGCCGCCTACGAGGACCAGAACGTCGACATCGGCCTGGCCTGCGGCCTGCGCGGCCACGCGCAGATCGGCAAGGGCATGTGGGCGGCGCCGGACCGGATGGCGGAGATGCTGAGCGTGAAGATCGGCCACCCGAAGGCCGGTGCCAACACCGCCTGGGTGCCCTCGCCCACGGCCGCCACGCTGCACGCGTTGCACTACCACATGGTGGACGTGGCCGCGCGGCAGACCGAGCTCGCCACGCGCCCGCGCGCCAAACTATCCGACTTGCTGACCATCCCGCTCGAGGCGAGCAACTTCGCACCCGACGACGTGCAGCGCGAGCTGGACGGCAACGCGCAGTCCATCCTCGGCTACGTGGTGCGCTGGGTGGACCAGGGGGTCGGCTGCTCCAAGGTACCCGACATCAACGACGTGGGGCTGATGGAAGACCGCGCCACGCTGCGCATCTCCAGCCAGCACATCGCCAACTGGCTGCTGCACGGCGTGGTGACCGAGGGCCAGGTGATGGACACGCTGCGGCGGATGGCCGGCGTGGTGGACCGTCAGAACGCGGCCGATCCGGCGTACCGGGCGATGGCGCCTGGGTTCGATGGGGCAGCGTTCCGGGCGGCTTGCGACCTGGTGTTGCAGGGGCGCGTGCAGCCGAACGGGTATACCGAGTTTATTTTGCATGCGCGTCGGCGGGAGGCGAAGGCGGCTTAAGGAAGCAAGCGCTTCTTTTTCGAGAAAAAGAAGCAAGAAGCTTTTGTCTCGGCTGTCGCGGTTCTTTCCGGCACCGCGTACCTAAGGAGCAAAAGTTTTTTGGTTCTTTTTTCAAAAAAGAACTGCTTGCTTTCTTTAGTGGCCTGTCCAGCAACAATCAAAAAGCCGCATAGGCACAAAGCAAACGCCAGCCCTGCGTATGGCGGCGAAAAATTGAACTCGACCGAGCTCGCCCCCGCCGGCAGCGCCACCTTCTCGAATATCCCGTCCGCAGTCACGCGTGCGGGCTGCCCGTTCACCCGCGCGTGCCATCCGTCGAACATCAGCTCGCGGCGGATCAGGACGCCCGGCGCCGTGCACGCCGCCTGCACGCGGCCGCGGTCCGTGTAGCGCAGCCGGCAACCCGGCGAGGCTTCGAAATACGGCGCCGGGCTGTCGAGCTCGAAGATGTCGGCGAGCGTGTCGGCGTAGACCAGCCGGCCGGAGATGGCGCCGGGATAGACGGTCAACCGCACCTGGGGCGCGTAGCCGGCCGGCAAGGACGTACCGCGTTCGCCGCGTGCGTCTCTGGCAAGCCACAGTGCCACGGCCGAGCCACCGCCGACGTGGGTGATCGTGTAGGACAGCTGGCCCTGCTGCGGCAGCACCAGCGTGTGGTCGAGCCTGACCTGGAGGGGCGCGTTGTCGGTAGCTCCCTGCAGCCCGGCCTCTCCGGACGCGCACGCGGCAGCGGCGCACACGGCGACGCGCAGGCGCCCGCTCGCCGCGCCGTCGTAGGTGCCCACCAGGACCGAAGCGGTCGAGACGGTGCCGGCTTCGTAGTCGCCGCCAGCAAAGCTGCCGCCGACCGACGCGCCCGTGGCCAGCGGGAACGCCAGGGAAGGCTGGCTGTGGTCCAGCGACCGGGCTGCCGATGAGAAACCCTCCGGCCGCACGAGGAGGTACTTGACCCCGACGGCCCGGAAGTTGGCCTGCAGCCGCTCGAACGCGTGCAGCCTGGTCTCGCCGGGGCCGGGGTGGGGCGGCTCGTAGCCGTTGAACGACGTCAGGTCGGCACCCGGATCGAGCTTTTCGTGGATGTAGCCCACCCAGGATGCCGGCTGCGGCGCGTAGATGTGGTTGATCGATGCAAGGCCGAAATACGCGCCGTAATTCGGCCCGAACGGACCCAGCGAGTAGAAGCGCTGCAGCCCCAGGTTTTGCCGCAGGTAAGCGACGAGTTGGGTGTCGATGCGGCGCGCGTCGCCGTGCGTGCCGGAGAGCAGCGGGACGGTGAACTGCACGGCTGCGTCGACCACCAGGATGCAGGCCAGGCTCGGCGCGGCCAGGCGGCGTGGCACGACGAGGAGTGTTGCTGCCGCGAGCAGGCCGGTC
>CAXUIR010000122.1:0-3649 GCA_964251005.1 uncultured Acetobacteraceae bacterium
AAGTCCCTGGGCAGCCGCAACCCGCACAACGTGGTCAAGGCCACCTTCGCCGCGCTGCAGGGTGCGGCCAGCCCGCGCTCGGTCGCCAACCGCCGCGGCAAGAAGGTCAACGACATCCTCGGCAAGCGCGAGAGCCCGGCAGCCGGCGAGCCCGCCGCGCAGGAGACCGCCGATGTCTGACACCGCCGCCAAGAAGACCGTCCGCGTCACCCAGACTGGCTCGCCGATCGGCCGCAAGCCGGGGCAGCGCTAAACGCTGACCGGCCTCGGCTTGAACAAGATCCGCGCGACTCGGGTGCTGGAAGACACGCCCTCGGTTCGCGGCATGATCCGCAAGGTCGCCCACCTGCTGCGCGTCGACGACGTGGTGCACCCTCTGCCGGCTAACCGCGACCCGCAGGTCCAGCCCGCCGGCGCGCCGGGGCACGTCCCGCACCACGAGCGCACGGAGCTCGTCCACCCCGAGCACGGCGGCCAGCCCGAGGCGGCGCCGTCCGGGCAGGCGAACGAGAGCAACTGAGATGACAACGACTCAACTCAAACTGAACGAGCTGCGCGACAACCCTGGCGCCCGCCCGAAGTTCAAGCGCCTCGGCCGCGGCATCGGCTCCGGCAAGGGCAAAACCTCCGGTAAGGGCGTCAAGGGTCAGAAAGCGCGGGAAGGCGTCGCCCTGAACGGCTTCGAAGGCGGCCAGCTGCCGATCTATCGCCGGCTGCCCAAGCGCGGCTTCCACAACCTGTTCCGGGTTGAGAACGCGCCGGTCAACCTCGGCACCCTCGACAAGGCCATCGAGTCCGGCCGCCTGCCGGCCGACGCGCCGGTCACCGAGGAGGCCCTGCGTGCGGCCGGCCTGGTGCGCGGCGGCAAGGCGGCGCTCGGCGTGCGCCTGCTCGCCAAAGGCGAGATCACCCGCGCGGTGCACATCACCGTCACCGGTGCTTCGGCGGCTGCGGTGGCAGCGGTTGAGGCGGCGGGGGGGTCAGTGACCGTGGCGAAGAAGGCGGACGCGCCGGCAAGCTAAAGCAAGCGCTTCTTTTTCGAGAAAAAGAAGCAAAAAGCTTTTGCGTCCGCTGTCGCGGTTTTCTCCGGCGAGCGCGCGACAGCGGAGACAAAAGTTTTTTGGTTCTTTTTTTCAAAAAAGAACTGCTTCCTTGCTTTCGCCCGATATAAAAAGCCCCTCCAACCCGGGAACCGCCCATGGCCTCCGCAGCCGAGCAACTGGCCTCCAGCTTCAACCTCGGCACCTTTTCCAAGGCCACCGAGCTCCGCAAGCGCATCTGGTTCACGCTCGCAGCCCTGATCGTCTACCGCGTCGGCACCTACATCCCCGTCCCCGGCGTGGACGCCGCCGTGATGGGCGAGATGATGCACTCCCACGGTGGCGGCTTCCTGGGCATGTTCGACATGTTCACCGGCGGCGCGCTCGGCCGCATGACCGTCTTCGCGCTGAACATCATGCCCTACATCAGCGCCAGCATCATCACTCAGCTGATGACCACCGCCATCCCCTCGCTCGAGACGCTCAAGAAGGAGGGTGAGAGCGGCCGCAAGAAGCTCAACCAGTATACCCGTTACCTGACCGTGCTGATCGCCCTGTTCCAGTCCTACGGCATCGCCGTCGGGCTAGAGAGCATGCACGGCGCGTCCGGCGCCGCGGTCATCGACCCCGGCCTGTTCTTCCGCACCTCCTGCGTCATCACCCTGGTCGGCGGCACCATGTTCCTGATGTGGCTGGGCGAGCAGATCACCGCGCGCGGTATCGGCAACGGCACCAGCCTGATCATCTTCGCCGGCATCGTCGCCAACCTGCCGCACGCGCTGGGCTCGCTGTTGGAGCTTGGCCGCACCGGCGCCCTCTCGCCGATCTTCATCGTCGCCTTCCTGATCATCGGCGCCGCGGTCATCGCCTTCATCGTGTTCATGGAGCGGGCGCAGCGCCGCGTCGTCATCCAGTATCCCAAGCGTCAGGTCGGCAGCCGCATGTTCGGCGGCGATAGCACCCACATGCCGTTGAAGATCAACACCGCCGGCGTCATTCCGCCCATCTTCGCCAGCTCCATCCTGCTGGTGCCGGTCACCATCGCCGGCTTCTCCGCCAACATGACAGCGCCCGCCTGGGTGCCGCGCTGGCTCGCCGAGGGTGCCTCAAGCGTGTCCAGCCAGCTCGCCCAGGGCCAGCCGCTCTACATGCTGACCTACGCGGCTATGATCATCTTCTTCTCGTATTTCTACACCGCCATCGTCTTCAACCCGGAGGAGACGGCGGACAACCTGAAAAAGTATGGCGGCTTCATCCCCGGCATCCGCCCGGGTGCCAACACCGCCAGCTACTTCGACCACATCCTCACCCGGCTCACCACGCTGGGCGCGCTCTATTTGGTGGCCGTCTGCCTGCTGCCGCAAATCCTGATTACCAAGTACAGCCTTCCGTTCTATTTTGGCGGCACCAGCCTGATGATCATAGTGTCCGTCACCATGGACACCATCACTCAGATGCAGAGCCACCTGATCGCCCATCAGTACGAAGGGCTGATCCGCAAGAACCGGGTGAAAGGCCGCGGCCGTTGAGCGCTGAGCCGCCGCGTGGCCAGCCATCGGGCGCCGTGCCGCTGAACCTGATCCTGCTGGGCCCCCCCGGCGCGGGCAAAGGCACCCAGGCCAAGCGGCTGGAGCAGCGCCGCCATGTGGCCCAAGTCTCCACAGGGGACATGCTGCGCACCGAGGTCGCCGCCGGCTCCGAAATCGGGCGCCGCGCCAAGGCCATCATGGAATCCGGCGCCCTGGTGCCGGACGAGATGATCATATCCATGCTCGCCACCCGCGTGCGCCAGCCGGACTGCGCCAGCGGCTTCATCCTCGACGGCTTCCCGCGTACCGTCCCGCAGGCCCAGGCGCTCGACGACATGCTGGCCTCGATGGGCATAGCACTCGACGCTGTCATCGAACTGCGCGTGGACGATGCTGCCTTGGTGGACCGCATCGCCGGCCGCTTCACCTGTGCCAAATGCGGCGCCGGCTACCACGACAGCTTTCAGCCCACCCGTACGGACGGGGTCTGCGATACCTGCGCCAGCCACGACTTCGTCCGCCGCGCCGACGACCGCCGCGAGACCGTCGCCGCCCGCCTGGACGCCTACCATCGCCAGACCGCCCCCATCATCCCGCACTACCAAAGCCGCGGCCGCCTGCACGTGGTGGACGGCATGGCGGAGATGGACCAGGTCGCCGCGGCGATCGACAGCGTGCTGGAACACCTGCCGCATCGCGAGTCGATCGCGACAAGTTGATCAAACCGCGTTGACTTGGGCCTGCCCCGGCTTTAAGCCGGCTCAATCGGCGCAGTCCACCCGGATATGCGCCACCAATGCATTTCGGTGTGTTCTCAATCAGCCCTTGGGTGGTTGCCCTCGGGCGTAGTTTCGCGTGGTGCCAGCGGGCACTGCGCAAGGAGTGACGGGCGTGGCGCGTATTGCCGGGGTCAACATCCCCACCAACAAGCGGGTGACCATCAGCCTGCGCTACATCTTCGGCATCGGCCCGCAGAAGGCGCAGGACATCTGCAGCAAGCTGAACATTCCCGACGACCGCCGCGTCAACCAGCTGAGCGACGACGAGATCCTGCGTCTGCGCGAGCTGATCGACCGCGAC
>CAXUIR010000122.1:3659-7044 GCA_964251005.1 uncultured Acetobacteraceae bacterium
GCAATAAACATCAAACGTCTGATGGATCTCGCCTGTTATCGCGGTCTGCGCCACCGCCGCAACCTGCCGGTTCGCGGCCAGCGCACCCACACCAATGCCCGCACCCGCAAGGGCAAGGCGGTGGCGATCGCCGGCAAGAAGAAGGTCACCAAGTAGCATGGCGAAGCCGGCAGCCTCCGCGCGTCCGAAGCGCAAGGAACGCAAGAACATCATCTCTGGCGTCGCCCACGTGATGGCGTCGTTCAACAACACCATGATCACTATCACCGACGCGCAGGGCAATGCCATCGCCTGGTCGTCGTCCGGCAGCCAGGGTTTCAAAGGCAGCCGCAAATCCACGCCCTACGCCGCCCAGGTGGCCGCTGAGGACGCCGGCAAGAAGGCGCGCGAGCATGGCATGGAAACCCTCGAGATCGAGGTGAGCGGCCCCGGCTCCGGCCGAGAGAGCGCGTTGCGCGCCCTGCAGGCGGTCGGCTTCTCCATCACCGCCATTCGCGACATGACGCCCATCCCGCATAACGGCTGCCGCCCGCGCAAGCGCCGTCGCGTCTAACAACGCGCAGTCATCAGTGGTCAGGAGTCAGTCATCGGATTGGCCTGACAGTATTGGTTCCGCGTGACAACTGACAGCTAACGGCTGGCAGGGCTCGGCGGGCACCTGAAAGGTTCTAGAGTGGTTATCCAGAGAAACTGGCAGTCGCTGATCAAGCCGGAAAAGCTGGAAGTCGAGCCCGGCACCGACCCGCATCGCATCGCCACCGTGGTGGCAGAGCCGCTGGAGCGCGGCTTCGGCATGACGCTCGGCAACGCCATCCGCCGCATCCTGCTCAGCTCGCTGCAGGGCGCCGCCGTCACCGCGCTGCAGATCGACGGCGTGCTGCACGAGTTCAGCTCGGTGGCCGGCGTGCGCGAGGACGTCACCGACATCGTGCTCAACATCAAGCAGCTCGCCCTGCGCATGCACGGCGAGGGCCCCAAGCGCATGTCGCTGACCGCCACCGGCCCCGGCGAGGTCCGCGCCGGCCAGATCCAGGCCGGCCACGACATCGACATCATGAACCCCGACCTGGTCATCTGCACGCTGGACGAGGGCGCCAAGCTCGGCATGGAGCTGACCGTCCAGCTCGGCCGCGGCTACGTCGCCGCCGCCGCCAACCGCCCGGAAGACGCGCCCATCGGCCTGATCCCGGTGGACGCCATCTACTCCCCGGTCCGCCGCGTCTCCTACAAGGTGGAGCCCACCCGCGTGGGCCAGGTCACCGACTACGACAAGCTGCTGCTGACGGTGGAAACCAACGGCGCCGTCGGCCCGGAGGACGCGGTCGCACTCGCCGCCCGCATCCTGCAGGACCAGCTCAAGCTGTTCATCAACTTCGACGAGCCGCAACAGGTCCGCGCCGAGGAGCAGCACGACGACCTGCCGTTCAACCGCAACCTGCTGCGCAAGGTGGACGAGCTCGAATTGTCCGTGCGTTCTGCGAACTGCCTGAAGAACGACAACATCGTCTACATCGGCGACCTGGTGCAGAAGACCGAGCAGGAAATGCTCCGCACCCCGAACTTCGGCCGCAAGTCGCTCAACGAGATCAAGGAAGTGCTGACCAACATGGGCCTGGCACTCGGCATGAACGTGTCCGGCTGGCCGCCTGAGAACATCGAGGAACTGGCCAAGCGTTTGGACGAGCCGTTCTAAGACAAGCAAAGCAAGCGGTTCTTTTTTGAAAAAAAGAACCAAAAAACTTTTATCACCGTACGACCCGACTGTTGAACGGTCCGCGACAGCCGAGACAAAAGTCTTTTGCTTCTTTTCTTCAGAAAAGAAGGCCTTCCTTCCTTCGGAGTAGAACATGCGTCACGGAGTAGCCGGCCGAAAGCTCGGCGTCACATCGACCCACCGGCTCGCCATGTTCCGCAACATGGCCGTGGCGTTGCTCAAGCACGAGCAGATCACCACCACGCTCCCGAAAGCCAAGGAGTTGCGCCCGGTCGCCGAGAAGCTGATCACGCTCGGTAAGCGCGGCAGCCTGCACGCCCGCCGCCAGGCCTACGCCGAGCTACGCGACAATACCATCGTCACTAAGCTGTTCGACACCCTGGCCGACCGCTACAAGGCCCGCGCTGGTGGCTACACGCGCGTGATGAAGGCCGGGGTCCGCTACGGCGATGCAGCCGACATGGCGGTTATCGAGCTCGTCGACCGCGACCCGTCCGCAAAGGGCCAGGATAGCGGCCCGGTGCAGGAACTTCCCGAGTCCGAGGCCGAGTAGCACCGGCTAGAACGTCCGCTCGGGCGTCGAGAGGCAAGCGAAGAAAGCGGTTCTTTTTTGAAAAAAGAACCAAAAAACTTTTGCTCTCGTCGGGTGTATCAGGCTGAGACGTTTCGTCTTAACCGTCCGCGACAGCGCGCGCAAAAGCTTTTTGCTTCTTTTTCTCGAAAAAGAAGGCTTGCCTTTGCTTTCCCCGTCGAACCCAAACCGGCAAGACGTCCAACGCAACCGATAAGAAAGGGCCGGAAGTTACCTTCCAGCCCCTTTTGCGCGTTTTACTTCCCGCTGCTGTCAGCCGGCGGGGTTGTGCTGTCAGCCGGCGCCGCCGTGTCGGACGGCTTGGCGGCCGACTTCTTCTTCGCCATGTGGTGCGACATCTTCTTCGGCGGCGTCGAGGCGTGGGCTTCTTCCTTGGCGGCCGGCGGCGTGGCGGACGGCGTGAACGGCTTTCCGGTCTTCGCCGAGTCTAGGCTCTCGGAGTTCAGGTCGTCGACGGCTTTGTCGCCGGCCTTTGTTCCCACCAGCTTGCCATGCGCCTTCATGGCCTTCTTGTGCATGGGCGATTTCTTCGCCGGCTTGGCAGGCGGGGTGCTGGCAGACGGCGCGCCGGGGGTGACGTCAGCCGGCGGGGTGGACGGCGCAGGTGCGGGCGCAGGCGCCGGTGCCGAGGGGGCAGCGCCGGCAGGAGCAGCAGGCGTGGGCGCCGGCGTCTGGGCGAATGATGCGAGCGGCATGGCGGCTGTCGCCAACGCCAGGAACGTTGCTCCGAGTAGATTTGTCTTACGCACGGCCGACACTCCTATGGTGGTTGACGACAGACACGGCGCGGTCCGGTCTGCGCTCACAACGAGTTACATTCTGTTTGGTCGCATCGACAAGACGACCGATCAGGGTTGCGCTGCACAATTGCCGCAGTGTGTGACAAAAGTGACGCAAAACCTGTCGCGGGCTGACGCAGGCACCTTAAACCAACCGGCCTGGAGAATGACTGTTTCGAAGCAAGCAAGGCCTTCTTTTTTGAAAAAAAGAAGCAAAAAACTTTTGCCTCCGCTGTCGCGGACTATCCGGAGAGCGCGCGACAGCGGAGTCAAAAGTTTTTTGGTCCTTTTTTTCAAAAA
>CAXUIR010000123.1:0-4729 GCA_964251005.1 uncultured Acetobacteraceae bacterium
TCCAGCACCGCATCGTAGGCATCCAGGCTCCCAACCTCGAAGCCGTCCAGCAACAGCTCTGCGCGCACGCCTGCCAAAGCTGGGTCGTCCGCCACGTCCCGCAGCGCCCGTAGCAGCGCGTTTCGTTCGGCGTCGCTCGTCCGGGTAGACGTGATCAGCGGCAATGCTGGCGTGGCTGCGGTCCAGGCGAGCCGGCGCAGGCCGCGCGTGTGCGATGGGCGCAGGCGTTGCAGGTGCGCCCAAGTTACGCAGTCGATCGCGGCGACGTCGGCATGGCCGCGGGCCACGGCCAGCACGCTCGCCGCGTGCGAGCCGGTGGCAACCACGCTGCGGAAGAAACGTGGTGTGTGCTGGGCGAGGTGCGCGATTTCTGCGCGCAGGACGTTCATGCCGCTGTTGGACGCTGCGTCGTTTACGGCGCAGACGAGCCCGCGGAGGTTCGCGAGGCTGGTCGCGCGTGCATCGTCGCGCACGATGATGGCGCTGCGGTAGTGTATGCCGTCGCAGCCGGGTGCGGTGTAGCGCGGGGTTGCCAGCAACGCGACGCGGCTGCGCAATGTTGTCACCAGCGGGTAGCCGCAGGTTTGCCCGAGCAGCAGGCAAGGATCGGTCCAGGAAACCTCGAGGTGCGGCGTGCGCGTCAATTGATCTGGTGGGTAAAAGCCCAGGTCGCGAAAGCGCGCAGCGATCGCGGCCCAGAGCGCATCGGTCGCCGACCGCAACTCCGGAAAATCGTACATCGGCAACATCGCGATCGTCATTGCAAGCGCGCGAGCATCAAACGACGCGCCCCCGCAGAGACCAAAGTTTTTTGCTTCTTTTTCCCAAAAAAGAAGGCCTTGCTTGCTTCACTGGGCGGGCTCCCGAGACCGCGCCAGGTTCCCGATCATCCAGCTCCGAAACACCGAGATCACCGGATCGCTCAGGTCCTCCGCCGCCAAATTCAGGAAATACCCGTACCCATCCTGAAAAGTCTCCTCGAACGGCGTCACCACCACCCCCGCCGCGATGTCCTGCGCAAACAGGTCCACATCCAGCAGTGCCACCCCTTCCCCGCCGGCAGCGTATTGTGCCGCCAGCGCCGCCGTGTCGAAGGCCAGCCCCCGCCCGGTCTGCACGCCCAGGCCGAAATGGCGCGAGAACGCGTCCCAGATCATTCCCGGCGCCTCGCCGTCCAGCTTGACGTGCAGCAGCTCGTTGTCAGCCACGAAGCGGGCCAGCGACTTGCCGCGGTTGGCCTCTGCCACGCGCGGGCTGCAGGCCGGCGTCACGCGCGACATCCACAGCAGGTCGGAGACGGCGACGCCGGTGCGCGGCCGGTCGTAGATGACCGCCACGTCGGTTTCCGTGCGGGGTGCGCCGGTGAAACCCTGGCTGGAGAGTTCGACGAAGATCTCAGGGAACTCGCCGCGAAAGCCGTGCAGGATCGGCAGCGCAAGTTTCTGCGCAAAAGTGGGCGGCAGCTGCAGGCGCAGCGTGCGCAGGCCGCCGCCGCCGCGCACCACGTCGTTCAACGCCTGCTCGATCCGGTCGAAGGAGCCGCGCACGATGGGCAGCAGGGCGACACCGGCCTTGGTCAGCGCGAGCGATTGCGGCCGGCGTTCGAACAGGAGGTGGCCCAGCAGCTCCTCCAGCCCGATGACGTGGCGGCTGACGGCGCTTTGCGAGACGCCGAGGGCGCCGGCGGCCGCGGTAAAGCTGAGGTGGCGGCCGACGGCGTCGAAGGCGCGCAGCGCGTTCAGGGGCAGCCAGCGCCGGTCGAAGGTTACCAACGTGGGGGGGGTCTCCTGAAGCGCTGGCAGAAAGGAAGGCCTGCTTTTTCGAGAAAAAGCAGCAAAAAGCTTTTGCGTCCGTTGTCGCGGTTCTCTCCGGCGAGCGCGCGACAGCGGAAGCAAAAGTTTTTTGGTTCTTTTTTTCAAAAAAGAACCGCTTGCCTTCCCCGCCAACCGTAACCGCAGCCGAGCCAAAACCAAATGCCCGGATAACGAGAAAGCATTATCCGGACGACAGAGGACTGTGGCACGTAGACCAGCCCACGAGCGGCACAAGCCCGAGGTAGGACATGCACGATTTCAGCCGCGTCCGTCATCTGCTGCACGCTCGCCGCCCTGGCCACGCCCTGCCGCAGGCGCTCTACTCCGCGGAGGAGGCCTACGCCTTCGACCTGCGCGCCATTTTCGGCCGCGCCTGGGTGCTGGCCGGGCTGGAATGCGAGCTGCCGGCGCCGGGTTCGGCGATGGCGCTCACCGTCGGCACCTCGCCCATCGTTGTGCTGCGCGACCGCACCGGCGAGGTACGCGGCTTCCACAATTCCTGCCGCCACCGCGGTGCGATGGTCTGCCCGCCAGGCCGCAGCCAGCGCCAGGTGCTCGTCTGCCCCTACCACCAGTGGAGTTACGACCTGACCGGCCGCTTGGTCAGCGCCCGCCGCATGCAGGAGGAGTTCGACCCCACCTGCCACAACCTGCTGCCCGTCCACGTCCGCAACGTCGCCGGCTGCCTCTACGTCTGCCTCGCCCCCGACCCGCCGCCGATCGACGCGTTTGCCGAGGGCCTGGCCCCGCTGCTCGCCCCGCACGACCTGCCGCACGCCAAGCTGGCCCACGAGCAGGTGTTCATCGAAAAGGCGAACTGGAAGCTGGTGATGGAGAACGCGCGCGAGTGCTACCACTGCGCCGTGCGCCACCCGGACCTGGCGCTGGCCTTCCCCACCGAGGTCCGCGCGCACTTCGAGGACGACGAGGCCGGCCACACCGCCCGCTTCAACGCCCGCATGGAACGCGCCGGCCTGCCGATCGGGCCCACCATGGGCGACGGGGGGCAGGCGGGGCGCTTCCCGCTCAACGACGGCATCGTGTCTATGACCATGGACGGCAAGCACGCCGTCCGCCGCCTGATGGTGGAACACGAGGCCGGCGACGTCGGCTCCGTCCGCTGGGCCGGCGAGCCCAACAGCTTCTGCCACGCTCTAGCCGACCACGTGTTCGTCTTCACCGCCGAGCCGACCGGGCCGCAGGAGACGCTCGTCACCACCAAGTGGTTCGTGCATGGCGACGCGGTGGAAGGCGTGGATTACCACCTGGAGAACCTGGTTAAGCTGTGGCTGAAGACCAACGAGCAGGACATCGAGCTGGTGGAGAACAACCAGCGCGGCGTGAACTCGGTGGGCTACGTGCCTGGGCCTTACTCGGAGGAGGCTGAGGCGTTGGTCAACCGGTTTACCAATTGGTATTGCGCGCAGGCTGAGCTTGCGTTGGAGAAGCTCTCGGCATGAAAGAAAGCAAGCGGTTCTTTTTTGAAAAAAAGAACCAAAAAACTTTTGCTTCGGCTGTCGCGGAACGTTCTGCAGACGGGTGCCCAGGAGACAAAAGTTTTTTGCTTCTTTTTTTCAAAAAAGAAGGCCTTGCTTCCTGATGCATCGCAACACACACCGTCACCGCCGGCTACGACGCCCGCGCGCACCACAACTCGGTCAAGCCGCCGCTCTACGCCACGTCCACCTTCTCCTACCCCAGCGCGCAACACGCGAAAGACGTGCACGAGGCCTATTTCCGCGCCACGCCGCCGGACCACACGCCCGCCGAGCCCAACTACATCTACGCCCGGCTCGACCACCCAAACCTCGCCATGCTGCAGGCGCGCCTCGCGGCGCTGGACGGCGCCGAGGATGCGGCCTGCTTCAACTGCGGCATGGCGGCGATCAACGCCGTCACCCAGGCCTTCCTGCGCCCCGGTGACACCGTGCTGCACACCAAGCCCATCTACGGCGGCACCGACGGGCTGCTTTACACCCACCTGATCCGCTTCGGCATCACGCCCATCGGCATCGCCGACGCGCTCGATGAGACGGCAATCCGTACCGCCGCACAGGACGCCGCCGCGCGCGGCCGGCTGGCGCTGGTGATGGTGGAGACGCCCGCCAACCCCACCAGCGGCGTCGCCGACATCGCACTGATCGCACGCATCACCGCCGAGATCGGTCACACGCAAGGCCACCGCCCGCTTGTGGTTGTGGACAACACTTTTCTCGGCCCGTTCCAGCAGAACCCGCTGGCCCACGGCGCCGATTTGTGCATGACGTCGCTGACGAAATACGCAGGCGGGCACAGCGATCTTCTCGCCGGCGGCGTCAGCGGGGCGGCCGGCCTGGTGCACACGCTGAAGCAATTGCGCACCCTGCTGGGCAGCCAGCTCGACGCGCATAGCAGCTGGATGGTGCTGCGCTCGCTGGAGACGATGCACCTGCGCACCGAGCGCGCCGGCGACAACGCCGCCGCCATCGCGCATGTCCTGCGCGGCCATCCGGCCGTCGCATCGGTGAACTACGTGGGCTTCCAGCGGCCCGGCAGCCGCGCCTACGAGGTGTTCACCCGGCAATGCCGCGGCGCCGGCTCCACCTTCACCTTCCGCATCCGCGGCGGCGAGCCGGCCGCGTTTCGCATGCTGGACCGGCTGCGGGTGATCCACATGGCGGTCAGCCTCGGCGGTACCGAGACGCTGATCTGCCACCCGGCGACCACCACGCACTTCAACGTGCCCGAAGCGCGCCGCCTGGAGGTCGGAATCGACTCCGACACGCTGCGCATCTCCGTCGGTGTGGAGCACGAAGACGACCTGATCGGGGACCTCCGCCAGGCGCTTGCGGCCATCCCTCTCACGCCGGAGACCCTCTCCGCTGCGCTGGTATCCCCACACTCAGAGGCGGCGTCGTCCGCCTCGGCGCCGGTGA
>CAXUIR010000123.1:4739-5950 GCA_964251005.1 uncultured Acetobacteraceae bacterium
CCCCGGGCGCGGTACCCCCCCCCCGGCCGCGGGGGGGGGGCCCCCGCGGCGCCGGTGATGTCGCCAACGCTGGAGGCGTCTTTCCCTGCCACCCCGGCGCTGCAGCCCGCGCTGGAAGCCTCGTTCGGCGCAACTGCGGAGCCTACCCCGACGCCCGCTACACGTGCGCCCAACGACACGGCGATCTCCGCCGCACAGGCGCCGCAGTCCGCCCTGGTAGCCTCGTTCGGCGCGCCGGCAGCGTTCGCCCCGACGTCCGACGCACATGTTGCTCCTCACGACACGGCCTCGCCGGCGTCGATGGACACCGCGCCGGCGGGGGACCGCCCAGCGTCACAAGCCGGCAGCCTGTTGCCGGAGCCGGTGTGATGGACGCCATGCCGAATACGCCACAGGCTGCCGATCCGTGGGCGATCGACGGCAAGTTCGCCGCCCCGGACGAGCACGCCCAGCTGCTGGTGGTCGGCGCCGGCCTCGCCGGGCTGGCGGCGGCGACGCCCCCCGCCGCCCACCGCCGGCGCGGGGTGGGGCCTGCAGGTGGTGCTGGTGGACGAGAACCCGGTGCCGATCAGCCTGATGGGGCTGGACGTGCCGCTGTTCTACGGCCAGCGGATGAACGCCGCGGTGCAGGAACAGGCGCGCATGGTCGAACGCCTGGTGGCCGCCACCCCGGAGCTGGAAGCGGCGTTCGACGCCGGCGTGGACGTCCGCCTCGGGGTCACCGCCTGGGGCGCCTTTGCCCGCGGTCCGGCGTCGGGCGCGCTGCCCGCCAGCGTCGCCGGCTTGTCCGACGGCACGCGGTCCTGGATGTGCGGCTTCGACGCGCTGATCCTGGCCACCGGCGCCCGCGACCTGGTGCTGGGCTTCGACGGCGTGGACCTGCCCGGCGTCATGGGCGCCCGCGCGCTGGAAAGCCTGCTGACCCGCTACGACGCGTTCGACGGCCGGCGGCTGGTGATCCTAGGCTCCGGCGACCTCGCCGCGCGCACGGCGCTGCTGGCGCTGGATCGCGGGCTCGAGGTCGCCGGCCTCGTTGAAGTGTTGCCGGCGGCGCAGGCAACACCCGGCCTGCTGGCGGAGCTGGCAGCGCGTGGCGTGGCCGTCCACACCGGCAGCCCCATGCTGCGCGCCGCGGCCGGCGCTACCGGCGTGGCGGCGGCCATCCTCACCCCGGCCCGCACCGCCGGGCCAACCGCCGGCCCCGGGGGGGC
>CAXUIR010000123.1:5960-7036 GCA_964251005.1 uncultured Acetobacteraceae bacterium
TCTGCCTCGCCATCGGGACAGTACCCGCCATCGAACTTGCCGGCGTGCTCGGCTGTCGGTTGGCGTACCGAGGCGACCTCGGCGGCCACGTGCCGGTTCTGGATGCCGCCGGGGCTACCTCGGTGCAAGGCATCTTCTGCGCCGGCGACTGCGCCGGCATCGTGCCGGAGCCAGCCTGCGCGGCGGCGGGAGAGGCCGCCGCAGACGCCGCGTCGGCTTGGCTGGCGGGTGGCGTAGCCAGCGGACGAGCGTCCGCTGAAGCTGCGTCGGTATGGCCGGCCCAGAGCACAGCCGACGCCTCTGCCGGGCACGCCGCCGAGGCCACGCCAGCGTCGCTGGCCCAGCCGGCAACGCACGCGGCGGCAAAAGGCGGTGCCGGGGCCACGCTGGCGGGAACTGCACCGAACGCCACGGTGGTACAAGCCGCCGAGGCCACGCCGGCACTGCCGAACTGCGGCGAGGCTCTGTCGGCGGGCGAAACGGCGGAAGCTAGCGGTCCGGACGGCACGGACTACCGGCTGGCCTGGATGCGCGCGCTGCTCACCGCCGGCAACGACCAGGTGCCGGCCTGCATGTGCGAGGAGGTGACGCGCGGTGAACTGCTGGGCATCAGCCCGCCGCGCTATCTCGGCTGCACGTCGGACAAGGTTGGCGCACGCGACGCAAGCACGCTGCTGCAAGACGGGCCGTTCAACCCGGACCAGATCAAGCGGCTGACCCGCGCCGGCATGGGCGTCTGCCAGGGGCGGCGCTGCCGCGAGCAGGTGGCGCTGACCTTGGCGCTCGCGTCGGGAGCCGCAGTGTCCGCCATCCCGCTCGCCAGCTACCGTGCGCCGGTGCGGCCGGTATCGCTGGGCGTGCTGGCGGACACCGGCGAGACGTCAGCGATGCGCGCCGGATGGGACGTGTGGTTCGGCATCCGCACGCAGTGGGTGCCCTACGACATGATCGGCACCGAGGCAGAGGCGGCGATGCTGGCGCAAGGCGGCGGCGGGAACATGCACGCATGAGCAAGCAAGCAAAGGCCTTCTTTTCTGAAGAAAAGAAGCAAAAGACTTTTGCCTCCGCTGTCGCGG
>CAXUIR010000124.1:0-6994 GCA_964251005.1 uncultured Acetobacteraceae bacterium
GGTCAACACTGAAGATCGCCGGCGAGGGAACCGCTCCCCCAGCCACCCGCAAACGTTGGCGGCCGGCGGAAACGCTGCTAACCTTAGTGCCGATGTGTGCCTCTCCCGCATGGTCGTCCGGCGGCGGTGCCCGGCTCTGCCGTTGGCTGGCGGTGGCGCTCGTGCTCGTCGGCCAGGTCTGGGGCAGCGTTGGTGCAGAGGCATCGCTGCGGCAGCGCGCAACACTCTCGGCGCTGGAAGCGGCCACCGTGTTCTGTCACGCGGGCCAGGCGGGGCACGACCAACCCTCGCCGCTACGCCAGCACGTGGCCGATCCCGCCATCGTGCAAGCAGCCGCATCGCTCGCGCACCACGTGGCGATACTCTCCCCACATCCCGTGCTGCCCGCGGCGTCGCAACGCCTGGTGAACGGCGGCCGCGCGCAAGCGGCACGTGCACCGCCTGTGCGCCTCGCCGCAACACCGCCGGCGACCGGACCACCCGCCTTCGCCTGACGACTGGTTTCCAGATGTGCAACTTCGCTAAAGCGAGGTCGCGCTTGGTCGTTTCACATCGGCGTTGTGGCAGGTATAGGCAAGCAAGCAGTTCTTTTTTGAAAAAAAGAACCAAAAAACTTTTGTTCCCTGGAGTACACGCTGAGGGAGACTCCGCGACAGCCGGAGCACAAGTTTTTTGCTGCTTTTTTTGAAAAAGCAGACCTTGCTTTCTACCCGCTCCCGCCGCCGCTCAAGGCAGGATCTTGCATGTTCCGAACTATACCCGCGGCGCTGCTCTGCGCCGGCGGTCTGCTGGCCGCCTCGCCGGCCGCCTCCCACGCGGTGTGCGGCAGCCGAGTCTACCCCGTCACCCTCACGCTGGACGACCCTGGCGTCGCCGACGAGGTCACGCTGCCTCAGGTCGTCACCACGCGCGAGGGTGCCGATGGCGGGCCAGGACCCAGCCACGACACCAGTTTCCAGTTCGAATACGACAAGCGGCTGACCGACGAGATAGGCTTTGCGTTCAACGACGACTGGAACATCAACCAGACCGACCACGCCAAGACGCAGTATGGCTGGGACGACCTGGTGGTCACCGGGAAATGGGCCAAATGCCTCAGCCCGGACCACGACTTCGTACTGGCGTTCGGCGTCATCCGCGAGTTCGGCCACACCGGCACCACGCACACCGGTGCGGATGCCTACGGCAACACCGCGCCCACCGTGTATTTCGGCAAGGACCTCGAGGAGATGCCCGTCCCGCTGCTGCAGCCGGTCGCGTTCACCGGCGAGCTGAGCTACGCCGTCGCGGACAAGAGCCTAAAGGGACAGTCCGCACCGGTGCAGGGCGTGACGAGCGGCACGTCGCCGCAAGCGCAGCTGCAGTCCATGCAGTTCAACAGCGGCAACCCGAACGAGGTGATCGGCGGGCTGTCCATCCAGTACAGCATTCCTTATTTGCAAGCGCAAATAAAGGATTTCGGCCTGCCGGAACCAATCGCGCATCTGATCCCGCTGGTGGAGTTCGGCTACGTCTCCTCCACCAACTCGCCCAGCAACGTGTCGACGTCGTGGACGGCGGCACCCGGGGTGATCTACCTGCGCAGCTGGTATCAGGTGGGGCTGGAAGCGCTCATACCCCTGAACAAGGCGGCCGGCACGAATGTCGGCTTCACCGTGCAATTGCATGTGTTTCTGGACGACCTGTATCCCAACTCCATCGGCGCGCCGCTGGTGCGGTGGCTGCAGTGAAGCAAGCGCTCTTCTTTTTCGAGAAAAAGAAGCAAAAAGCTTTTGCGCGCGCTGTCGCGGACGGCTGAAACAACACGTCTCACCACGGCACACCCACAAGAGACAAAAGTTTTTTGGTTCTTTTTTTCAAAAAAGAACCGCTTGCCTTGCTTCCTTTTTTCCACTGAGGAGACAACGAGATGAACAAATCCATCATCGTCGCATGTGCCCTAGCCGTCGCTGGCCCAGCCTCCGCGCACGCGTTCCTTGAGAGCGCGCTGCCGCGTGTTGGCAGCACGGTACCTGCGCCGCCTGCGGACGTGCAGCTCACCTTTTCGCAGGCGATCGAGCCGGATTTCTCGCGCCTGCAGGTGCAGGATGCGTTTGGCGCCAGCGTGGCCGCGGGTGCCGCCCACGCCGCAACGGATGACGCCACCAAGTTCGCCGTGCCGGTGAAGAAGCTTGCGCCGGGCAAGTACACGGTGATCTGGCACGTGACGTCGGCGGACACCCACAAGTCGCAGGGCAAGTTCTCCTTCATCGTGGGGCAGTAACCAGGCGTGACCCTACCTCCGTTCGACCTGCAGGGTGGCCTGCCGCTGGCCGCGGCGCGCTGCGCGTCGGTCGCTGGCCTGCTCTCGGTGTTCGGCGCGCTGACGTTCCGCGTGGTGGTGGCACCGCGCGCGCTGGCGCACGCGCCGGCCGAAGTTGCGCGCACCACCGCGCGGCGGCTGATGCGTATCTCGCAGCTCAGCCTGGTCGCCGCCGTGCTGGGCACCGCGGTGTGGCTGTTGGTGCAGTCCGCCGTCATGTCGGACGCGGAGTCGCTGGCCGAGGCTCTCGCGGCGGTGCCCACGGTGCTGGGCAAGACGGCGTTCGGACACGTGGTGGCGCTGCAGCTGGTGGCGTTGCTGGCCACCGCGCTGGTGCTGGGCCGGCGTGACACGCTGCGCCGCCAGCGCGCGGCGTTCGCGGTGGCGAGCGTGGCGGTGTGCCTGGAAGCCGGTCACAGCCACGCCGCCTCCATGTACCAGGGGCCGAACGTGCTGCTGTGGTGCGACGCGGTGCACCTCATCGCCTCGGGCGCCTGGCTCGGCGGGCTGGCGCCGTTGCTGCTGGTGATCCTCACCACGCCGGCGCAGACCGCGGCCGCGGCGGCGCGCTGGTTCTCGCCGATGGGCAAGGCGTGCGTGGCCGCCCTGGCCGCAACCGCGCTGGTGCAGGGCTGGGTGCTGGTGGCGAGCATCCCCGGCCTGGTCGGCACCGCCTATGGTTGGATGATCATCGTCAAGCTGGTGCTGTTCGCCGTGCTGATCGGGTTTGCGCTGGCCAACCGCCACCGCTTCGCGCCTGCCCTGCTGGGCGCCGAGCCGGCGCGCGCACGCCGGGTGCTCCTGCGCAGCATCTTCCTGCAGACCGGCGCCGCGCTGGCCATCCTGTTTGCCGCCGAGGTGCTGAGCGGGCTGCCGCCGGCGATGCACCTGCAGGCGCTGTGGCCGTTCGCCAAGACGGTCAGCTTCGAGGCGGTTCGCGAGGACCCGGATTTCCGGCGTGAGGTGGTGGAGGCTGCGCTGGCGTTGGGCGCCGGGCTGGCGCTGCTGGCGGCCGCCTTTGCGTGGCGCCGCAATCGTCTGGCAGCTGCTGCGGTGGCGGCGGTGGCCGCCTGGTTCGCCGTGCCGCATTTCGACCTGCTGCTGGCCGACGCGTATCCCACCAGCTTCTACCACTCGCCGACCGGCTTCTCGTCGGAGACCATCGCCGAGGGCGGCACGCTGTTCGCGCGGAACTGCGCCGCCTGCCACGGCGCCGGCGGGGCTGGCGACGGCGTGCTGGCGAAGACCCTGCCGGTGCCGCCGGCCAACCTTACCGAGGACCACGTCCTGATGCACAGCGACGGCGAGATGTTCTGGTGGCTGGCGCACGGCATACAGACGCCGGAGGGCGTCCAGGCGATGCCGGGTTTTGCCGGCAAGCTGGACGAGGACCAGCGCTGGGCGCTGATCGACTACGTCAGGGCGCACGACCTGGGCTTGGCGTTCCACGCGACGGGGCAGTGGCCGGTGCCGGTGCACGCCCCCGGCTTCGCCGCGCGCTGCGGTGCGGACACCCTGCAGCTGGCCGACCTGCACGGCCGCTTCGTACGCCTGGTGTTCGGCACCCCGCCGGACACGCACGCCACGGCGACCGGCGCGCTGACCGTGGTAGCGTCCGGCGCAGCGCCGCCCGGCCTGTGCGCGGTGCGCGACGAAAGTGTCGCGGCCGCCTACGCCGTCGTTACCGGCGCGGCACCTGGCGCGCTGGACGGCACGCAGTTCATCATCGACGACCAAGGCTGGCTGCGCGCCGCACAGCGCCCTGGCGCCATGCCGGGCTGGGACGACCCGGCATCGCTCCGCGCCGAGATCGACGGGCTGCGCACGCACCCCGTCGGGTCCGCGGCGCAAGCGGACCACATGGACATGAACATGAAGATGCCGATGTGATGGCGAAGGTCAGGACCAGGCCGGCCGCCCCGGCACGGCACAACGGCCGCGTTGGCCTGGCGCTCACCGCGGTCGCCCTCGCCGTGCTGGCGGCCGGGCTTACAGCGTGGGGGCTGCCGGGCCAGGATCCGGCGGCGGCAGGCAGCTTCCAGGTCGGCGGCCCGTTCCGCCTGCTGGCCGACGACGGCAGGACGGTTACCGAGCGCAGCTTTCCGGGCAAATACCTGCTGGTGTATTTCGGCTACACGTCGTGCAGGGACGTTTGCCCGCAGACGCTGGGTGTGCTGGCCGGCGCGGTGGGCCGGCTGGGGGAAGCGGCCGCGCGCGTGCAGCCGCTGTTCATCACCTTGGACCCGCTGCGCGACACACCGGCGGTGGTGCACCGCTACGTCCAGGCGTTCATGCCGTCGCTGGTCGGGCTGACCGGCCCGCCCGGCGCGCTGCGGCACGTGGCCGACGAGTACCAGGTGACCAGCGTGATGAACCAGGAAAGCGGCGTAGCGGGCTACGCGATGGATCATAGCTCGGTGATCTACCTGATGGCGCCAGACGGGCGTTTCGTGGCGCCGATCCCGGCGGGGGCGAGCGAGACGGTCATGGCACGGGCGATCGCGCGGCGCGTGTCGTAGAGGAACGCCCGCTGATAGGAAGCAAGGCAAGCGGTTCTTTTTTGAAAAAAAGAACCAAAAAACTTTTATGACGGCTGTCGCGGACCTCCTTGCAGCGTGTACTCAAGGAGACAAAAGTTTTTTGGTTTTTTTCAAAAAAGAACCGCTTGACTAGCGTTTCCCCAGCCTATGCAACACCGCGATGGACACTGCCCCCATCCTGGAACAGGTGACTCACCAGGTTGCCCACTTTCCCGAAGGGATCGCCCTTGAGTGCGGCCGTGCGCTGGACGAGGTCGACGTCGCCTACCGCACCTACGGCGCGCTGAACGCCAACGCGTCCAACGCCATCCTGCTCTGCCACGCGCTGACCGGCGACCAGTACGCCGCCGAAACCCAGCCGCTCACCGGCAAGCCCGGCTGGTGGTAGAACATTGTGGGCCCCGGCATGCAGATCTACACCAACCGCTACTACGTGATCTGCGCCAACGTGCTGGGCGGCTGCATGGGTACTACCGGGCCGCGCAGCCGCGGACCGGGCGGCGCCGTGTGGGGCACCGACTTCCCGCCGATCACCATGCGCGACATGGTGCGCGCGCAGCAGATGCTGGTGCGAAGGCTGGGCATCACGCGGCTGTTCGCCGTGGTCGGCGGCTCGATGGGCGGCATGCAGGTGCTGCAATGGGCGGCAAGCTTCCCGGAGATGGTGTTCGCCGCGGTGCCGATCGCCACCGCCGCCTACCACTCCGCGCAGAACATCGCCTTCAACGAGGTGAGCCGGCAGGCGATCGCCGCCGATCCAGACTTCATGGGCGGCCGCTACTGGGCGGACGGGCGGACGCCGGCGCGCGGCCTGGCGGTGGCGCGGATGATGGCGCACATCACCTACCTCTCCGAGGAGGCGCTGGGACGCAAGTTCGGCCGCAAGACGCGGCGGGACGCCGCCACGGCGCCGGCCGATGGCGAGGCGGCCAGCTTCTTCGGCGACGTGTTCGAGGTGGAGAGCTACCTGCGCCACCAGGGGAGCAGCTTCGTCCGCCGCTTCGACGCCAACTCCTACCTGACGGTGACGCGCGCGATGGACTGGTTCGACCTGGCGGCCGAGCACGACGGCGACCTCGCTGCCGCGTTCGCCGGCACCAAGACGCGGTTCTGCCTGGTGTCGTTCACCTCGGACTGGTTGTTTCCCACCGCGCAGTCGCGCGCCGTGGCACGCGCGCTGAACCGTGCGGCGGCCAACGTCAGCTTCGTGGAGATCGAGACGGATCGTGGCCACGACGCGTTTCTTTTGGATGAGCCGGATTTTCATCGCACGCTGGCGGGGTTCCTGTCCGGATGCGCGGAGCATGCGGGCATTGCGTAAGGCAAGCAGTTCTTTTTTGAAAAAATCAACCAAAAAACTCTGGTCTCTTGTAGGTGCGCGTTGGTGAAGCGTGTCGTTTCAGCCGTCCGCGACAGCGTACGCAAAAGCTTTTTGCTTCTTTTTCTCGAAAAAGAAGGCCTTACTTTCTTTTGTAGCCCATGCGCGTAGACCTGAAACTCATCGCCAGCCTGATCGAGCCCGGCTCTCGCGTGCTCGACATCGGCAGCGGCGACGGCACGCTGATCGAGCACCTCTTCCGCACCCGCGGCTGCGACGCCCGCGGCATCGAGATCGACATGGCCGAGGTCACACACGCCGTCGCGCACGGCCTGCCGGTGATGCACGGCGATGCCGACAACGACCTCGCACAATACCCCGACGGCGCGTTCGACTACGTGGTGCTGACCCGCACGCTGCAGGCCGTGGAACGCCCGCGCGAAGTGCTGCGGCAGATGCTGCGCATCGGCACCCGCGCGCTGGTCAGCTTCCCCAATTTCGGCCATTGGCAGGTGCGCCTGCAGCTGCTGCGCACCGGACGCATGCCGATGACGAACACCTGGAGCCGTCCCTGGTACGAGACGCCCAACATACATCCCTGCACTATACTGGATTTTCGCGAACTCTGCGCACAGGAGGGCTATGCGGTGGAGCAGTGGCTGGCGGTCGACGACGACGGGCGGAAGTCGCCCTGGCGGAAGTCGCTGTGGCTGGCGAACGTGTTTGGCGAGCAGGCGATGTTTGTTATGCGGAAAGTTGGATAGTCCTGAACGGGGGAAAGGAAGCAAGGCCTTCTTTTTCGAGAAAAAGAAGCAAAAAGCTTTTGCTCCGGCT
>CAXUIR010000125.1:0-6474 GCA_964251005.1 uncultured Acetobacteraceae bacterium
ACCTTGCGCGGTTCTACACGGTGCCGGTTGCCGGCGGCCCGGCCACCGCGTTGCCGCTGCCGTCCGGCGACCAGGCGAGCTATGCGCCCGACGGCACACACCTGGCCTACACGCCGTACGACCAGTGGCAGCCGGCGTGGAAGCGCTACCGCGGTGGGCAGACGGCGCGCATCTGGATCGCCGACCTCGCGACCTCGCACGTCACCGAGATACCGCGTGGCAACTCTAACGATCGCGATCCGCAATGGGCCGGCAACACGGTGTACTTCCTGTCCGACCGCGACGGGCCGGTTACCCTCTACGCCTACGACACCGGCTCGCGTGCCGTCCGCCGCGTCGTGGCCAACCCGCGCGGTTTCGACATCGCATCGGCGTCGGCGGGACCAGGCGGCATCGTCTACGACCAGTTCGGCACGTTGCGCCTGTACGACGTCGCGTCCGGCAGCGACCACGCCGTGCCGGTACGCATCGCGGCGGAGTTGCCGCAAACGCGTGCGCATCTGGCCAAGCTTGACCCAAAGGAGATACTGGCCGCGTCCATCACGCCCACCGGCAAGCGCGTGTTGCTGGAGGTGCACGGCGACATCCTCTCCGTGCCGGCCGAGAAGGGTGCCGCGCGCAACCTGACGCAGAGCCCCGGCGTGGCGGACCGCGACCCCGCCGCCTCGCCGGACGGCAAGAAGGTCGCCTACCTCAGCGACGAGTCCGGCGAGTACGCGCTGCACGTGCGCGCTGCCAGCGGCGCAGGACCAGTGCAGAAGATCGCGCTGGGCGCGCCGCCGTCGTTCTTCTACGCGCCGCACTGGTCGCCGGACAGCGGCAAGATCGTGCTGCACGACAAGCGTCTGAACTTGTGGCTGGTGGATGTGGATAAGCCGGGCGCGCCGGTGCGCGTGGACACCGATTTGTTCGACAGCCCGTCCTACGACTTTAACGCTGCATGGTCTGCCGACAGCCGCTGGGTGGTGTATTGCAAGCAGTTGCCGAACCACCTGCACGCGGCGTTCGTGTACTCCCTGGATAGCGGCCGCGCGACGCAGATCACCGACGGGCTGAGCGACGTGCCGGCGGCGCGTTTCGATCGCAACGGCAAGACGCTGTACTTCGTCTCCTCGACAGACGAAGGACCCGCCGCGGGCTGGCTGGATCTGTCCAGCTACGGACGGGCACGATCCGGACTGGTCTACGCGATGATCCTGCGCCGTGACGCGCTTACGCCGTTGCCGCCGGAGAACGACGAGGAGAACGCGCCCGACGCGGCCGCCGAAAAGGCCGCGGACGCCACGCCACCAGGCAAGCCGACCGAGAGGGCCGTCAAGCCGGCCGACAAGGCCGGCAAGGACGCCAAGCCCGAAGCGGTGAGGATAGACTTTGCAGGTTTGGACAGGCGGATCGTGCAATTGCCGATGCCGCCAGCCAACTACACCGCGTTGGAGACGGGCGAGACCGGCATCCTGTTCGCCACCGCCGCGCAGCCGGCGCAGACAGACCAAGAGTTGCTGGACGGCGACGGCGACCCGCGGCCGGAGACGCTCTCGCGCTTCGAGCTGAAGACCCGCAAGACGGAGACGATCGCGGAGGGCATCGACGAGGACAGTTTCCGCCTGTCCGCCGACGGCAGCCACGTGCTGTTCGCCAAGGACCACGCCCTGTTCGTCGCCAAAAGCGGCGAGAAGGTGAAGGACGGCGACGGCAAGCTGAAGCTGGACGACGTGACGCTGTGGGTCGACCCGCCGGCAGAGTGGGCGCAGATGTATCGCGAGACCTGGCGGATCGAGCGCGACTTTCTCTACGACCCGAAGCTGCAAGGCCTGGATTTGGCGCGCGCCGAGCACCTCTACGCCGCCTTCCTACCGGGCCTGGGCGGCCGCGAAGGCCTCAACGCGTTGTTCGAGGAGATGACCGGCCACATCGGCGTTGGCCACACCTTCGTGCGCGGCGGCGCGTTTGCGAAGTTCGGCGCGGAGAACACCGGGTTGCTCGGCGCCGATTACACGCCGGACGGCGGCCACTACCGCATCTCGCACGTATTGTGCGGCGAGAATTTCAACCTGAAGCTGGAAGCACCGCTTTGCACGCCCGGCGTGGACGTGCACGAGGGCGACCTGCTGCTGGCGGTGAACGGGCGTCCGGTCACCACCGATGCCGATCCGTATCGCGCGTTCTTGGGCCTGGCCGGCAAGCCCACGGTGATCACGCTTGCTGCAGCAGACGGACATGGCGCCCGCGACGTGACGGTGGTACCGACAGACAAGGAGGACGAGTTGCGCCTGCGCAGCTGGATGGAGGCCAACCGGCAAAAGGTGGCCACCCTGTCCGGCAGCAAGCTCGCCTACGTCTACGTGCCGGACACCAACGTTGGCGGCTGGGCCAACTTCAACCGCTACTATTTCGGCCAGGTCGGCAAGCAAGGCGTCATCGTCGACGAGCGGTTCAACCACGGCGGACAGATCGCCGACTACATCGTGGACAAGCTGAAGCGGCAGCCGGAAATGGTCAACGCGACGCGCGAGGGTGCGGAGACGGTGGAGCCGGCCTCCGCGATCTTTGGCCCGCGCGTGATGATCACCAACCAGATGTCCGGCTCTGGCGGCGACGCGCTGCCCTGGCTGTTCCGAAAGGAGCACGTCGGCACGCTGGTGGGCGTGCGCACCTGGGGCGGGCTGGTAGGGATCGGCGGCTACCCGCGGCTGATCGACGGCGGCAGGATCACCGCACCGCGCTGGGCGATCTACGGCACGCAGGGCAAGTGGGAGGTGGAGGACGAAGGTATTCCGCCGGACGTGGAAGTGGTGCAGGACCCGGCGCTGGTGCGGCAGGGACACGATCCGCAGTTGGAACGCGCCGTGCAGGTGGCGTTAGACGCGTTGGCGAAGTCTCCGCCGGAACGTTTCGCGAGGCCTGCGTATCCGGATCGCAAGCCGGTGTTGCCTGATGCACCGTAGAAGCAAGCGCTTCTTTTTCGAGAAAAAGAAGCAAAAAGCTTTTGCGAGCGCTGTCGCGGACTCTTCCACACAGCGCGCCCAAGGGAACAAAAGTTTTTTGGTTCTTTTTTTCAAAAAAGAACCGCTGGCTTCCTTTGCCTAGCAAAGCGTCCGACCCCAGCCTGGCCACGTGGAACCGCGCCCTCACACGCACGGCTCCCTACGCGCGCGGCGCCGGAGCCACGCTGCCGGCGCTTCTCTGCGCGATGGCGGAGTCTCGCGGCGAGGCCGTCGCCCTGACCGACGAGGCGCACAGCGTCACCTACGCCGGCCTGGTCGCGCAGATGAGCCAGTACGCACGCTGGGCGCTGCGGCAACGTTTGGCTCCCGGCGAAGTGGTGGCGCTGATGCTGCCCAACTGCGCGTCCTACGTGGCCGTCTGGCTCGGCGTGACCGCGGTGCGCGGCGTGGTGGCGCTGATCAACCCGCATTTGTCCGGCGACGGGCTGGCCCACGCCATCGCCGCCGTGCAGCCGCGCCACGTCATCGCCGACAGCACCGGGCAGGCCGCATTGCAGGCGATCGCGTCACGGCTTCCGGCGGAGATGCGGCAATGGTCGTTCGGGCCCTCCGGCCAGCACGCCAGCGTCTGCGACGCAGCTTCGAACCTGTCGCCGTTGCCGCCCGACCTGCCGGCGGAGCGGACCGCGGCGCTTACGGATTTGGCGCTGTACATCTACACGTCTGGCACCACCGGCATGCCCAAGGCCGCGCGCATCAGCCATCGCCGGGTCGCCGAGTGGAGCCAGTGGTTCGCCGGCATGATCGACACGCGGCCGTCGGACCGCATGTTCAACTGCCTGCCGATGTTCCACAGCGTGGGGGGCGTAGTAGCCATCGGCGCGATGCTTGCCGGCGGCGGCTCCGTGCTGATCCGCCGCGGCTTCTCCGCCAACCGGTTCTGGGACGACGTGGTGACGCACCGCTGCACCGTGTTCCAATACATCGGTGAGCTGTGCAGGCACATCCTCAACAGTCCCGCAGAACCGCAAGGCGGCCACAGCCTGCGCCTGTGCTGCGGCAACGGGCTGCGCGGCGACGTGTGGACGGCGTTCGCCGAACGCTTCGCCATCCCGCACGTTCTGGAGTTCTACGCCTCGACCGAAGGCAACGTGTCGCTCTACAACGTGCCCGGGCGGCCAGGTGCGATCGGCCACCTTCCCGGTTTCCTGGCACACCGCGCGCCGGTGGTGCTGGCGCGGTGCGACGCGGAGTCCGGCGCGCTGCTGCGCGGCCCGGATGGTCTCGCCCGCGTGTGCCAGCCCGGCGAGACCGGCGAGGCGCTCGGCCGCATCGCCAGCCGCGCCTTCGAAGGCTACACCGACCAATCCGCAACCGAAGCCAAGATCGCCCGCGACGTGCTGGCCACCGGCGATGCCTGGTACCGCACCGGCGACCTGATGCAACGCGACACCGCCGGCTACTTCACCTTCATTGACCGGGTGGGCGACAATTTCCGCTGGAAAGGCGAGAACATCGCCGCCGCCTGGGTCGCCGACACGCTGTGCCGCGCGCCCGGCATCCACGATGCGGTGGTCTACGGCGTAACGGTGCCTGGCCACGAAGGCCGCGCCGGCATGGCGGCCTTGACGGTGGGCGCCGACTTTACGCCCGGCGTTCTGCCCGCACACCTGGAGGCGCACCTGCCAGCCTATGCCTGGCCGGTGTTCCTGCGCATCGTGCCCAGCATCTCGGCCACCGCCACCTTCAAGCCGCAACGCGCCTCGCTCGCACGGGAAGGCTACGATCCGGCATTGGTGTCGGACCCGCTCTACGTCTTCGACAAGGTGCTCGGTATTTACGTAAGCTTGAACGCGGCGGTTTTGGCGGATGCGGTTGCTGGCAGGGTGAGGGTTTGACTTCTTTCGATGCTTTTACCGACGGGCTTGGAGTTTGACTGTTGCGAAGCAAGCAAGGCCTTCTTTGTTGAGAAAAAAGAAGCAAAAAACTTTTGCCTCCGCTGTCGCGGACTTTTCCGGAGAGCGCGCGACAGCGGAGTCAAAAGTTTTTTGGTTCTTTGAACCGCTTGCCTGGCCTAAGCCAACGCCCCCGCATCCACCGTCATCACCGTGCCCGTTACGTTCTTCGCAGCCTCGCTCAACAGAAACGCGACCGCCTGTGCCACGTCGTCCGCCTCCACCAGCCGCTGCAGCGCATTGCGGCGCGCGATCTTGCGCAGCTCGTCGGCGCTCAACGACTGCGTCATGTCCGTCTCGATGAAGCTTGGCGCCACCGCGTTCACCGTGATCCCGAGCGGCCCGAGCTCGCGCGCCATCGCGTGGGTGAAGCCCACCAGCCCGGCCTTGGTGGCGCCATAGACGGACAGGCCGCTTTGGCCGCGCGTGGCGGTGATAGACGCCATGTTGACGATACGGCTGCCGCCGCTGACCATCATCGCGCGCACCACGTGCCGTGTCAGCGTGATGGGAGAGAGCAGGTTCAGCCGGACCAGCTGCTCGATCTTCGCGTCCTGCATTGAGGCCAGCACGCCGCTGGTGCCGAGGCCCGCGTTGTTGACCAAGCCGTATAGCGGCCCGTAGGCGGCGGACAACGCGGCGGCGAGCTGGGGCAGGGCGGCGACCTCGCCGAGGTCGGCGGCGTGAAAGCCGATGGCGCCGTCTGCGGCCTCGCGCATGCAGGCGGACAGCGCGTCGGACTGCGAGCGCGCCACCGCGATCGGCCGGTAGCCGTCGGCGGCCAGTCTGCGCACCACGGCCAGGCCGATGCCGCGGCTGCCGCCGGTGACGACGACGTTACGCATGCGAGCGGATGAGTTTCCCCGAGGTGCCCACGCCCAGTTCCGGCACGAAGCGCACCGCGGCCGGCACCTTGTGCGCGGCCAGGATGGCGCGGCAGGTGCGCAGGATGTCGCTCTCCACCTCGCGCGGGGCCGC
Organism: uncultured Acetobacteraceae bacterium; assembly: GCA_964251005.1. Classification (GTDB taxonomy): domain Bacteria; phylum Pseudomonadota; class Alphaproteobacteria; order Acetobacterales; family Acetobacteraceae; genus BOG-908. The sequence continues at coordinate 5,879 of CAXUIR010000125.1, forward strand.
GCCCACCCGGCCTGCGGCGGCGTCGCGCAGCACCACGTCGACGACCACGATGGCGCCGGTGATCCTGCTCGCTTTCGCGCGGGCCTGCGACATGGCCACGCCGGGGTGGCGGTTGACCGCCGCCTCCACCTCTTCGGGGTGCACCTTGTGGCCGCCGACGTTGATCACCCCGTCGCGACGTCCGGCGAAGCGCGCGCGTCCGCCCGTCGTCTCAATGGCGTCCCTGGTGTCGACGAACCCGTCCGGCTGGCGCAGCGCCGGTGCTGCCTCGCCGAGGTAGCGTTCCGCCGTGCCGGCCGAGCGCAGGCGCAGCGTGCCGCCGGCGCCGCCCGCCCTGCCGCCCGAGCGTGTCGCCCTCATCACCAGGGCGCTCGCCGACGGGCGCCGCTACGACCTCCTCCGCCAGGTCGCCGCCGCCGCTCCCGGCCCGCTCGCCTGCGCGTCCCTCGACACCGCGGTCAGCGCCGCGCTGGACGAGCTCTCGGCCAAGCCCCGGCGGGGGGAGTTGGAATCGCTGGCCGCGGGGGGCATCCTCGCCGCCCAGGCGACGATCGAGGCCTGGCGCGATCCCGGCCGGCCGGACAACTCACCGAGAG
>CAXUIR010000125.1:6484-6965 GCA_964251005.1 uncultured Acetobacteraceae bacterium
CGCTGGCGGGGAACCCGGCTAGCCCGTCCCCCGCCGCGAAGCCCACGCCGGCTTCCGTCGAGGCAAAGGCGTGGCAGACCCGCGCGCCGGGGTAGGTTGCGCGCAGCGCGTCCAGGATCGCCTGGTCGGCCACCTCGCCGGACAGGCGCACGTCACGCGGGGCGATCGCCGCCGCCTCGGGGGCGAGCAGCGCGCGGCGCCAGTGGGTGGGTGTGCCGGACAGGAAGGTGACGCCGGCCCGCCCGGCGCGGGCGAGGAACGCGGCCTGCGTCTCGTCCGGGCCGGACAGCAGCATGGAGCCGCCGCCCACCAGCGCGCGCAGCAGGATCTGCAGGCCGCCGTAGCGCCGGACGTCGTAAAAGGTGGCGAACACCGCCGCTTCGTCCGGTTTGGTGGCCGGAATGGCGGCCAGCAGGCTCGCCAGCCGGTGCAGAACCAGCTTCGGCGCGCCGGTGGAGCCGGAGGTGAACAGCACCCACTC
>CAXUIR010000126.1:0-6947 GCA_964251005.1 uncultured Acetobacteraceae bacterium
GACTTACATGCATCGAGCAATCCTAGATCCTCACCGGATCTGGGACAGCCCCAAAGTTTTTTGGTCCTTTTTTTCAAAAAAGGACTGCTTGCTTTCTGTGAGTCAGCATCAAGGCCATCTGGCATTACTCGGTCGGACCAGCGGCACAGGCAGGCCGACCCTCTCCGGTGCCAAGAGAGCCCCTTTCTGAACGGACACTGGAAATAAATCGCTTGCTTCACGATCTCGCCAGCCGGGCGACGAAACGTGAGGTCCTGCGTCTATCACGGCAATGACCGCACACCCGCCACCGACCGAGGTAGACATGGTTGTTCCTCTCTACAGCGAGGAACTTTCAGTCGACCTTCGCCGCAACGTGACCGGCCGCGTGCGCGTCCACGTCCATACGGTCGAACGCGACGCCCTTGTGGACGAAGTGGTCGGCAACGAGCGCTTGGAGATCGAACGCGTCACGATCGGGCGCATGGTGGATGTGGCGCCGCCGGTCCGCGAAGAGGGCGACACGACGGTGATCCCGGTCATGGAGGAGGTGATCGTGACCGAACGCCGCCTCATCCTCAAAGAGGAGATACGTCTGCGCCGCGTGCGGACGACGACGAGCCACCGCGAGACCTACTCGGTGCGCCAGCAGCGCGCCGACATCGAGCGGATTGTGCCAGACGCCGGGTGATCCGGCACATAACCTGACATTGGGAGCATCCACATGAACGACGAGACAATCGTAGCCGTTTTCGACACCGCCGAGCACGCAACTGCCGCGGTGCGCGACCTGGAGGCGGCCGGCGTGCCCGCCAGCGCCATCACCCAGCATGCCGGCGTCACTCAGGGCAGCACTACGACGGCAGGGCTGGCCGCGCCGCTGACCACGCACCCGCAGCCAGACAAGGGCTTCTGGGCGAACCTGTTCGGCGGCGACCCGGAATACGACCATGACACGACCGTGTACGACCGCAGCATGCAAGGCGGCTCCACCGTCGTCACCGTGCGTGCCAGCGCAAGCCACCTCGACCTGGCCGTCACCGTCTTGGAGAGCCACAACCCGATCGACATCGACGAGCGTGCCACCAGCTACGGCCTGGGCGCCTCCGGCGCCGCGTCGGGCACGTCGGCCGCCGTGACCGGCTTGTCGGGCACCCGCTCGGATGTGGCCGCCACCGGCGCCGGCGTCGTCTCGCGCGAACCCGGCACCCTGTCGCTGTCAGAAGAGACGCTGGCAGTTGGCAAGCGCGCGGTAAACCGCGGCACCACGCGGGTGCGCCGCTACGTCGTGGAGACGCCCGTCGAGGAAACGGTGAGCCTGCGCGACGAGCACGTTAGCGTGGAACGCCGCCCGGTGACCGACGGTCGCGCCGTGGGCTCCGACAGCTTCGGCGACAAGGTCATCGAGATGACCGAGACCGCGGAAGAGGCCGTTGTCGCCAAACAGGCGCGCGTCCGCGAGGAAGTCGTCATCCACAAGGACGCGACCGACCGCACAGAGACCGTGCGCGATACGGTGCGCCGCGAGGACGTCGAGATCACCAAGGATCCGGTGGTGGGCGGCGTCGGTACGACTCAGACCGGCACGGCGCGCGCCGGCCTGCAGGAGCCTGGTCAGCCGGAAACCTTCGCGCCTGCCAAGCCTGCGATCTAGCGTTGTCGCAGGGTTATCCGGCTTGGACAGACTTAGGTTCGGGCCGGATGGTCTGCTGATTCGTTGTAGGGTTGCTATTAAGTAAGCAAGCGGTTCTTTTTTGAAAAAAAGAACCAAAAAACTTTTGGTTCCTGGTTGTACGTTGTGGAGAGTCGACGCCTGCTGGGATGTGGGTTCGGGTTTTCGTAGAAGCTTTTCTCGGTTTACTCAGAACAACGACCGCAAACCTGGGGATGGTAACGCCCGAATGGGCGATAATGCCTGCATTCTCGCACTGCTTCAGTCCTGGTCGCAAAGCTCCAGCAGCCAGCAATCAAGGAAACAAAAGTTTTTTGGTTCTTTTTTTCAAAAAAGAACCGCTTGACTTGTCTTAAGTCGCAGGACGTCGACTCGTGATTGGACTACTTACTGGTTCTTCTAATTCCGGCGCCCGCTACCTGCATTTTGCAAAGCGAACGACTGAGATATCCTGCCTTCGATTGGCAAGCCGCTCAAATCTGTTGAGAGAACGAGACTGAGCTTCTGTTCTTTGAGTGCACACAAGGAAAACGCCTCGACAGTAAACGCGGCGTTTCTCACGGTTTTCCCTCCGAAGCATGGCCTGCCTGAGTATACCGGGCTTCGTGGACTCAGTACTTTACGACCGCCGTCGGGGGTCGCTTTGAACGCTTTTACAAGGTGAACACCAAGGCAGCGCCTTGCAGCTTGGTCCGCCCCCGTGTCACCACGCGGGCATGACGACGAACACGAAGTTGCACCTGCACCGTTCCAACATCTTCGCCGGCAGCCCGCTTGACCGCCTGGACGCGCGCCGCAAGGACCTGGACTGGCTGCAGGCGCAATTGGCAGCACCGTCCACGGTGGTGGCGCCTGTCTGGCGCAGCCGCAGCCTGGTGAACGGCGGGCGCGCTCGCCCGCAAGCCTGCCTGCTGCCGGTGGACAGCCTCCGCCGGCACCTCGAGCACGAGCCATGGGCGTTACTGGGCAGCGACGGCGACCGCACTGTGCTCGCCCTCGACCTGAGCCGCCTGGAGGACGACCTGCCCGGCGCCGAGCACGGCAGCTTCGAGGATCTACGCCGCATCGGCAGCATGCTGCCGCCGGCGGACGCGGCCATCCTGGCGCACGCGCGCGGCCTGATGCAGTGGCGCACCCGCAGCCGTTTCTGCAACGTGTGCGGCGCCGCCTGCCAGCCGCGGGACGCAGGCCACGTGATGGTCTGCACCGGCTGCGGCGCCCACCACTTTCCCCGCACCGACGCCGCGGTGATCATGCTGGTGACGCACGGCGAGCGCGTGCTGCTGGGTCAGCCGGCGCGCTTCCGCGAGATGCGCGTGTTCACCACGCTGGCTGGCTTCGTGGAACCCGGCGAGTCGCTGGAGGAGGCGGTGGCGCGAGAGGTGTGGGAGGAAGCCGGCGTGCGCGTGGCCAACGTGGCGTATCACTCCAGCCAGCCGTGGCCGTTTCCGTCCAGCATCATGCTGGGCTTCACCGCCGAGGCGCTGGGCGAGGCGATCACGATCGACGCCGACGAGCTGGTGGAGGCACGCTGGTTCACGCGCGACGACCTGCGTGCGCCGGAGGGGTTCGTGCTGCCGCCGGACATGTCGATCGCGCGACGGCTGATCGAGGATTGGACGGAGAACGAAGGCCCGCGTTGAGTGTGCCCTAAGGCGTGAAGTTTCGACCGGGAACAGCAAAGCAAGCGGTTCTTTTTTGAAAAAAAGAACCAAAAAACTTTTGTTCCCTTGGGTGCGTGCTGATGGAGATTCCGCGACAGCACAACCGAAAGTTTTGCCTTCTTTGCCCGGGTTTGGATCGACAGTCAGGACCACCTGCATGTTACGGAAGACGCAGAGGTTATCCTCGCTGTCCCGCTGTTCCAGAACTCCAACGCGACAGCGGAGACAAAAGTTTTTTGGTTCTTTTTTTCAAAAAAGAACTGCTTGCTTACTTCCGTCCCCGCGTAGCAGCCTTCGGATAAACTCCCAACACCCGCATCTCGCCGGAAAAGAACCCCAACTCCTCGAACGCAAACCGCAGCGGCTGCTGGTCCGGGTGCCCGTCCACGTCGCACAGGAACTGCGTCGCGGTGAACGAGCCGTCCACCATGTAGCTTTCCAGCTTCGTCATGTTCACCCCGTTGGTGGCGAACCCGCCCAGCGCCTTGAACAGCGCGGCCGGCACGTTGCGCACCCGGAAGACGAAAGTGGTCATCAGGTTGGCCTGCTCCGGCGAGACCGCCACCGGCGCCGCCGCGGTCACGTAGAACCGTGTGGTGTTGTGGGCGGCGTCCTCCACGTTGCGGCGTAGGATCTCCAGGCCGTAGATCTCGCCGGCCAGCGCCGAGGCGACCGCCGCGTCCTCTGGCCGGTTCCACCCGGCCACCAGCTGCGCGCTGCCGGCGGTGTCGGCCTCGACCACCGCCTGCACGCCCAACTCGCGCAACAGGGTGCGGACCTGGCCGAGGGCGACCGCGTGCGAGTGCACCCGGCGCAGCCCGGCGATGGTGGGCCCGCGCGGCGCCAGGAGGGAGTGCTCGACCCGCGGGAAGTTCGGGGCCGCGATGGACAGCCCGCTGCCCGGCAGCAGCGCGTGGATGTCGGGCACCCGGCCGGCCAGCGAGTTCTCGCACGGCAGCATGGCGAGCCCGGCGCGGCCGTCGTGCACCGCCTCGATCGCCAGCTCGAACGTGTCGCAGGGCAGGGTGGGCCGGCCGGGATAGGCGGTGCGGCAGGCCAGGTCGGAGTAGGCGCCGGGCCGCCCCTGGAAGGCAATCGCCTCGTGCATGTCCTGGTCAACCTCCCTCGCGTCACTAACTGATTGTCTACGCCGGCGCGGCATGCCACAGCCCGCGCCGGATACGAACGTGTGCGTGCTCAGGCGAGGTGGTTGTGGCGCAAGCCTCCCTTCACTAGGGTGCCGCGCAACATAGGTAGGGCGCAACGCAGCGGCTTCCGCCGGGCGGGGCGCGTTTTGCAAGCCGGGGTCAGTGGTCGAATGGACAGTCTGGAGTTCAACAAGGTCTTCGCCGCGGTGCTGGTGGCTGGCATTGCCTACGTGGGCCTGGGGATCGTCGCCGATAACGCGGTGCATCCGGAGCGGCTGGCCAAGAGCGCGCTGAACATCAAGGGCGCCGAGCCTGCGGCCGCGCCGTCCACTCCGGCCGCGCCGGTGATCCCGCCGATCGCGCCGCTGCTGGTGAAGGCCGAAGTGGGCCCCGGCGAGGCGCTGACCAAGAAGATCTGCGTCGCCTGCCACAACTTCAATCAGGGCGGCGCCAACAAGGTCGGCCCCGCGCTCTACGGCGTGGTCGGCCGCGCGCAGGCCAGCGCGCCTGGCTACACCTATTCCGCGGCGCTGAGCGGCCATAAGGGCAAGTGGACCTACGAGCAGCTGAACGCGTGGCTGCTGAAGCCCGCGGCCTACGCGCCCGGCACCAAGATGGCCTATGCCGGCGTGGCTGACGACCAGGTGCGCGCCGACCTGATCGATTACCTCCGCACCCTCTCGCCGAACCCTGAGCCGCTGCCCACCCCGGCGGAAGCGGCCGCGGCAGCCGCCGCCGTCACCAAGACGGCCGCACCGCCGGCGGGCGCGCAGGCTAGCGCGGTTGGGCTGCCGGCGCTGACCCCGCTGCTGGTGAGCGCCAACCCGGCCAACGGCCAGGCGCTGACGAAGAAGATCTGCATCGCCTGTCACAACTTCAACGAAGGCGGCGCCAACAAGGTTGGCCCCGTGCTCTACGGCGTGGTCGGCCGCGACCAGGCCAGCGCCGCGGGCTACACCTACTCCAAGGCGCTGAGCAGCCACCACGGCAAGTGGACCTACGACCAGCTCAACGAGTGGCTGTACAAGCCCAGCGCCTACGCACCGGGCACCAAGATGGCCTATGCCGGCATCAGCAACGACCAGACCCGTGCCGACGTGATCGACTACCTGCGCATGCTGTCGCACGACCCGCTGCCGCTGCCCGCTGCAGGGCCGGAAAAGGCGTCGGCCACCGCGCCGGCTACTGACACGTCCAAGCCGGGCACCGCCGGGAACGCGGTGGCGCCGCCGGCGCCGCAGCAGCGCACCAGTGGTGCAAACGGTGCCGCGGAGAAGCCTGCGGTGAAGGCGCCGGCCAACACCGCGCCTGCTTCGCCGGAGAACCTGGACTCGCCGGCGCCGGCGCAGAAGCCTCGTTGAGGAAAGCAAGCAAGGCCTTCTTTTCTGAAGAAAAGAAGCAAAAGACTTTTGCTTCTGCTGTCGCGGAGTGTCCTTCAGCGCGCGCCCTAGGAAACAAAAGTTTTTTGGTTCTTCTTTTCAAAAAAGAACCGCTTGCTTCCTTGCCTTGAGCAAACACCTGTCCGCCGCGCTCGCAGCAGCCGACAGTGCTGGCGCCGTAATCCGCCGCCACTTCCGCGCCAACCTGCAGACCGAACGCAAGGCCGACGACAGCCCGGTGACCCTGGCGGACCGCGGTGCCGAACAGGCGATGCGCGCAGTGCTCTCCGCCGCGCATCCGGGCTACGGCATACTCGGCGAGGAGTATGGCCACGAGAACCCGGACGCCGCGTTCTGCTGGGTGCTGGACCCGATCGACGGCACCCGCGCCTTCATCACCGGCCGCCCCACCTTCGGAACCCTGATCGCCCTGCTGCGGGACGGCACGCCCATCCTGGGCGTCATCGACCAGCCGGTCACCGGCGAGCGCTGGGTGGGGATGGCCGGCGAAGCCACGCGCTTCACCGGGCCGTTCGGCGGCAGGGCAGGCACGCGGCGGTGCGCGGAGCTTGCGGCGGCGGAGCTGTCCTGCACGTCGCCGGACATGCTCGGCGCCCACACGCCGGCCTGGCGGCGGCTGGCTGACGGTGTGGCGCGGGTGAGCTGGGGCGGCGACTGCTACGCCTACGGGCTGCTGGCGCTCGGCCAGATCGACGTCATCGCGGAATGCGACTTGAAAATCTGGGACTGGGCGGCGCTGCTGCCGGTCGTCGAAGGCGCCGGCGGCAGGCTCACCGGGTGGGACGGTGGTGCGCGGGCGGCCGGCGATGGGCGGGTGCTGGCGGTGGGCGACCCGGCGTTGCTGGGATTGGCGGTTCAGCGGCTCGCCGATGAACTAGGGTAAGGAAGCAAGGCCTTCTTTTTCGAGAAAAAGAAGCAAAAAGCTTTTGCGCGGCTGTCGCGGAGTCTCCTCAGTCGGGTGCCCAGGGAGCAAAAGTTTTTTGGTTCTTTTTTTCAAAAAAGAACCGCTTCCTTCACTGCGTGTAGGTGAATCCGGGCATCTTGCCCACCGACTCCTTCGACCCCTCCGGGTAAGCCACCTTGC
>CAXUIR010000127.1:0-2691 GCA_964251005.1 uncultured Acetobacteraceae bacterium
CGAAGCAAGCAAGGCCTTCTTTTTTGAAAAAAAGAAGCAAAAAACTTTTGCTTCCGCTGTCCCGCGCTCGCGGGAGAGTCCCCGACGGGGAGCAAAAGTTTTTCGGTTCTTTTCTTCAAAAAAGAACTGCTTTCTTCTAATGGGCTGGTTCACCGCCTGCGTTCTCTACGTACTCATCTGGTGGACGGCCCTGTTCGCCGTACTCCCGCTCGGTACGAAGCCGGTCGAGGATCCGGACGCGCTGACAGGCTGGCGCGGCGCTCCCGAACACCCGCGGCTCGGCCGCAAATTGCTGTGGACGACGCTGGTCGCCACGATCATCTGGGGCATCGCGGTCGGGCTGATCGAGAGCGACTCACTGAGCTTCCGCCACGGCATCCTGAAGATGCCCGACGATTAGGCACCAAGGCGTGCCACATGCCCGCAACACACGCATAAGCTGTGTGGCAGCCCGAAATACTTGCAAAACATCGCTGGATTTAGATGGACGCCGAGGGTGGGACCCTGGAATTATCACCGACAGGACGAGGATGTTTCCTCCTCCTGTCGTGTGACTGGCGTTTCCTCCCTAAACTTGGCCCTGCCGCCGCCGGTGTGTAGGGCCTTTTTTTGTAGGTAGCAGGATCGGTGACATCCGTCACCAACAATCCTTGCGTATTTCACAATTCTTTCGTTTTACATTGCTGCGACGCAGCAATGTTGCGCCGCAACTCAACTATAGATTGAATCCAGGCGATCTGGACCTGCGCTGGCCGGATGACGTGGGGCGTTGTAGCTTGCGCGCCTTCACACCTCCAGGACGCACGATGCGGCTGTCGCGAAGCTTTGTTCCCACCCTGAAAGAGACTCCGGCGGAGGCGCAGATCGCCTCGCACCGGCTGATGCTGCGGGCAGGGCTGGTACGGCAAACGGCGTCCGGCATCTACGCCTGGCTGCCGGTAGGGCTGATGGTGCTGCGCCGTATCGAGGCGATCGTCCGCCACGAGCAGCACGCCGCCGGCGCGCAGGAGCTGCTGATGCCGACGCTGCAGACCGCCGACCTGTGGCGTGAAAGCGGCCGCTACGACGCCTATGGCCCCGAGATGCTGCGCATCCGCGACCGCCACGAACGCGACCTGCTTTACGGCCCCACCAACGAGGAGATGATCACCGACCTGGCCCGCCATGCGCTGAAATCATATCGCGAGCTGCCGCAGATCCTCTACCACATCCAATGGAAGTTCCGCGACGAGGTGCGCCCCCGCTTCGGCGTCATGCGCGGCCGCGAGTTCCTGATGAAGGACGCCTACAGCTTCGACCTGGACTACGACGGCGCGGTCAACTCCTACCGCCGGATGATGCTGGCCTACATGCGCACCTTCCAGCGCATGGGCGTGCGCGCCATCCCCATGCTCGCCGACACCGGCCCGATCGGCGGCGAGCTCAGCCACGAGTTCATCGTGCTGGCCCCCACCGGCGAGAGCCAGGTGTTCTACGATTCGACGCTCGAGCAGATGGACTACCTGCAAAGCAACGCCGCCTACGACAATCCCGCCGACCTCGCGTCCTTCCACGATCAGATCAACACCTACTACGCAGCCACCGAGGAGAAGCACGACACCGAACGCTGGGCCGGCGTGCCGGCCGACCGCAAACGCGAAGGCCGCGGCATCGAAGTCGGCCAGATTTTCTATTTCGGCCGCAAATACAGCGATGCCATGCGCCTCTCCGTCGCCGGCCCGGGCGGCACCGCCGTGGTGCCGGAAATGGGCAGCTACGGCATCGGTGTCTCGCGCCTGGTCGGCGCCATCATCGAAGCCTCGCACGACGAAGCCGGCATCATCTGGCCGGATGGCGTCGCCCCGTTCCCGGCCGCCATTCTGAACCTGCGCGTGGGCGACGCCACCTGCGACCGCGTCTGCGCCGAGATCTACGACAAGTTCTCCGGCCGCGCGCTGCTGGACGACCGCGACGAACGCGCCGGCGCGAAGTTTGCCGATGCGGATTTGATGGGGCATCCGTGGCAGATCATCGTAGGCCCGCGCGGAGCGGCTTCGGGGATGGTTGAGGTCAAGCGCCGGGCTACGGGCGAGCGGGCGGAGACGTCCGTGGGGGACGCGGTTGCTCGGGTGAGAGAAAAGGAAGCGGTTCTTTTTTGAAAAAAAGAACCAAAAAACTTTTGTTCCCTGGGCGTGGCTGGTGACCCATCCGTCTTGCGATTGATTTCACGGCTGTAGCGGCTCTGTTATGGCGCACGTCGTTCTCTCGACCATTGTGGCCGGCTGACCGGGTCATCCACGCGTTCAGTCAGCGTGCTGATGTCTGCCGAGCCGTCAAAAAATGGATCCAGGCATCACAACCTGCCCTCCTCCTGGCTGTCTAAACGACCGACCTGTTAAGCGTAAGCGTGAGTAATCCGTTTTAAGAAGAAAGAAAGTTTTCATCAACGCTGTCACAGTTAACTGAAAACACACGTTTCACCATCGCAAACCCAAGAGAGTAAAAGTTTTTTGGTTCTTTTTTTCAAAAAAGAACCGCTTGCCTTGCCTTTCTTGTTGGCGAGTTGAGTAGGATCCAAAGCCCATCGCTAACCTAAGCCTGCGACGCATCGACCTGAACCGCTCGGACACACCAACCATGTTCAACGCCTTCGAGCGCGCCATAGCCGGCCGCTACCTGCGTGCCCGACGTGGCGAGCGTTTCGTCTCCGTC
>CAXUIR010000127.1:2701-6923 GCA_964251005.1 uncultured Acetobacteraceae bacterium
GATCGGCATCGCACTCGGCGTTGCCACGCTGATCATCGTCATGGCGGTGATGAGCGGCTTCAAGGACGACCTGCTCTCCCGCATCCTCGGCCTCAACGGCCACCTCGACGTCTACGCCAGCACGTCGGCCGGCCTCACCGACTACGACGCGGTCGCCGGCAAGATCCGTGTGCTGCCCGGCGTCGTCTCAGCCACGCCGGTGATCGAAGGCCAGGTGCTGCTCACTGACCGCTCGCAAAGTTCGGGCGGCATCACCCGCGGCATCACGCCGGAGAATCTGCGGAAGTTGCCGTCCATCGCCGGCAACATCCGCAGCGGCTCGCTGGACGACTTCCACGGCAGCAACGCGATCGCCATCGGCCTGACGCTCGCCGAGCGCTTCGGCCTGGACGTCGGCTCGAAGCTGACGCTGCTCTCGCCCAACGGCGCGGTCACCGCGTTCGGCACCGTGCCGCGCGTGCGCGCCTACAAGGTGGTGGCGATCTTCCAGGCAGGACTGAACGAGTACGACAGCACTTACACCTTCCTGCCGCTTGAAGCGGCCCAGGTGTTCTTCCAAAAGGAGAACGCTGTCACCCAGATAGAGGTGATGGTACGCGACCCCGAGCACGTCGCCGTCGTCAACCGCGAGATCCACACTGCACTGCACGATCCGACGTTGCGCATCTTCGACTGGACGCAGAGCAACGACAGCTTCTTCGCCGCCGTGCAGGTGGAGCAGAACGTGATGTTCCTGATCCTCACGCTGATCATCCTGGTCGCCGCGTTCAACGTCGTGTCCTCGCTGATCATGATGGTGAAGGACAAGACGCGCGACATCGCGGTGCTGCGCACGCTGGGCGCCGGGCGGGGTGCGATCATGCGCATCTTCCTGATGTGCGGCGCGTCCGTGGGCGTCACCGGCACCGCGTTGGGCACGCTGATCGGCGTGGTGTTCTGCCTCAACATCGAACGCATCCGCCAGGCGCTGCAATCGGCCACCGGCACCACGCTCTTCGACCCCACGGTGTACTATCTGGAACACCTTCCCGCAAAACTGGACTTGGTGACGGTCTCGCAAGTCGTGGGCATGGCACTCGCACTTTCGCTGCTGGCCACGCTCTATCCAAGCTGGCGCGCGGCGCGAACCGACCCGGTGGAGGCGCTGCGCCATGAGTAGCGGCGCACAGCTGCGCACACCGCTGGAAATGCGCGAGGTCGGCCGCTTCTCGCGCAGCGGGCCGGGGGACTGCCGGGGGCGGCGCGGCGCCGACCTCACCTTGCACGCCGGCGAGATCGTCGCCCTTGTGGCCCCGTCCGGCACCGGCAAGTCCACCCTGCTGCATCTGGCAGGGTTGCTGGAACGCCCGGACTCCGGCGCCGTGTTCGTCGACGGCGTGGACGCCGGCGGCCTAGGCGACACCGAACGCACCCGCATCCGCCGCGACCGCATCGGCTTCGTCTACCAGTTCCACCACCTGCTGGCCGAGTTCTCCGCCATCGAGAACGTGAGCCTGCCGCAGATGATCACCGGCGTCGGCCGGGCAGCCGCGCGCAAGCGGGCCGAAGAACTGCTCAGCGCGTTCGGCCTCGCTGCACGCCTCAACCAGTTGCCCGGCAAGCTCTCCGGCGGCGAACAGCAGCGCGTCGCCATCGCCCGCGCGCTCGCCAACCGCCCGGCGGTCATCCTGGCCGACGAGCCCACCGGCAACCTCGATACCGGCACGTCGGATGTGGTGTTCAGCGAGTTGCTGCGCATCGTCCGCGGCCAGGGGGTTGCGGCGCTCGTTGCCACGCACAACGCGGAGTTGGCGTCGCGCATGGATCGTGTCGTTACCTTGGAAGGTGGCCGCGTGGTGACGAGGTAGACTCCGTCGCGCCGGGTCTTGAGCGGCGGCAAGCGAAGCAAGCGGTTCTTTTTTGAAGAAAAGAACCAAAAAACTTTTGCTCCCACGCCTGCACCAAGTTGAAGCGATATTGATGCACGCATGCATGCTGGCAGAACCAGGCCGCACCGTGCCGCGGGCATGGAGGCAAAAGTTTTTGCTTCTTTTTTCAAAAAGAAGCGCTTTCTTCCTCCCATGTCCGCTAGCTTCGTCCACCTCCGAGTCCACTCCGCCTACTCCCTCAGCGAAGGCGCTATAAAACCCGACAAGATCGCCGCCCTGGCCAAGGATGCGGCCATGCCTGCCGTCGCCATCGCCGACACCGCCAACCTGTTCGGCGCCCTCGAATTTTCCCAGTACTGCACCGCCAAGGGCGTCCAGCCGATCATCGGCTGCCAAATCACCCTCCAACGGCCCGGCACCCAGGGCGACCCCGTCGTTCTCCTGGCGCAGACCGAGACCGGCCTCGCCAACCTGCAGCGCCTCTCCTCAGCCGGCTTCCTCACCTCGGACCCTGCCTCGCCGCAACTCTCCTTCCCGGTCGTCGCCGCCCACGCCGAAGGACTGATGCTGCTCACCGGAGGCACGCGCGGCCCCATCGCCCGCCTGCTCGCCGAGGGCCGCGAGGCCGACGCCACCACGCTGCTGGCCCAGATGCGCGAGGCCTTCCCGGACCGCCTGGCGATGGAGCTGCACCGCCACGGCCTGCCGCTCGAAGCCGCCGTCGAACCCGGCCTCATCACGCTCGCCGACCGCTTCGCCCTCCCGCTGGTTGCTACCAACGAGTGCTTCTTCGCAACCCCCGGCATGTACGAGGCGCACGACGCACTGCTCTGCATCGCCGAAGCGCGCCTGCTGTCTGAGAGCGAGCGCCGCCGCGTCACCCCGGAGCACTACTTTAAATCCGCCGCCCAGATGCGCGCATTGTTCGCCGACCTGCCGGACGCCTGCGACAACACGCTCGCTATCGCCCGCAGCTGCGCGGCGATGGCCGAAACCCGCAAACCGCTACTCCCCGTCTGCCCGAAGGTGCGGCCGGGCGCCACGGAGGCGGAGACCCTGCGCGCGATGGCGCAGGAAGGCCTCGCCCGCCGCATGGCATCCGCGACCGCGGACGGCGCCAAGCAGCTGCAATACCGCGAACGCCTCGACTACGAGCTCGCCGTCATCGTGAAAATGGGTTTCGCCGGCTACTTCCTGATCGTGGCCGACTTCATCCAGTGGGCCAAATCGCAGGGCATCCCGGTAGGTCCCGGCCGCGGGTCCGGCGCCGGGTCGGTGGCCGCCTGGGCGCTCACCATCACCGACCTCGACCCGCTGCGCTTCGACCTGCTGTTCGAGCGTTTCCTCAACCCAGACCGCATCTCAATGCCGGACTTCGACATCGATTTCTGCCAGAACCGCCGCGACGAGGTGATCAGCTACGTCCGCCGCGAGTACGGCGACGACCGCGTGGCCCAGATCATCACCTTCGGCAAACTGCAGGCCCGCGCTGCGGTGCGCGACGTCGGCCGCGTGCTCGGCATGCCGTACGGTCAGGTCAACCGCGTGGCCGAGCTGATCCCCAACAACCCCGCCAAACCGGTCACGCTGAAGGAAGCTGTAGACCTCGAGCCCAAGCTTCGCGAACTGCGCGACGGCGAGGAAGCCATCCGCCGCCTGCTCGAAATCGCCCTGCAGGTCGAAGGCCTCTACCGCCACGCCAGCACGCACGCTGCCGGCGTCGTCATCGGCGACCGCAAGCTCGTCGACCTGGTGCCGATGTATCGCGACCCGCGCGAGGGCACCCTGGTCACGCAGTACAACATGAAGTGGGTCGAACAGGCCGGGTTGGTAAAATTCGACTTCCTCGGCCTCACCACGCTGACCATCCTGCAGCGCGCGGTCGAGTACCTGCGCGAGCTTGACATCGAGGTCGACCTCGAAGCCCTACCGCTGGACGACGCGCCCACCTACGCCATGCTCTCCCGCGGCGACGCCGGCGGCGTGTTCCAGTTCGAATCCGCCGGCATGCGCGACGTGCTGCGACAGATGCGCCCCGACCGGCTGGAGGATCTGATCGCCGCCGTGGCCCTGTACCGCCCCGGCCCGATGGCCAACATCCCGGACTACTGCAAGCGCAAACACGGCGAACCCTGGGCGCCGCCGCATGAGGAACTGCGCGACATCCTCGGCGAGACCTACGGCATCATGGTCTACCAGGAGCAGGTGATGCAGATCGCCCAGCGCATGGGCGGCTACAGCCTGGGTGCGGCCGACCTACTGCGCCGCGCGATGGGCAAGAAGATCCGCGCGGAGATGGACAGCCAGCGCCAGGTGTTCACGTCGGGCGCCACCGCCCGCGGCATCCCCGAGCC
>CAXUIR010000128.1:0-6895 GCA_964251005.1 uncultured Acetobacteraceae bacterium
AGGCCTTCTTTTTTGAAAAAAAGAAGCAAAAAACTTTTGTCACGGCTGTCGCGGAAAGCTGAACGACACGCGTCAACACGGCACCACGAGGGAGCAAGAGTTTTTTGGTTCTTTTTTTCAAAAAAGAACTGCTTACTTTTTTGCCGCTCGGCACGTCGTTTGCAAAGCGTAGCGGGCCAGCCACACAAGGCCAGGCACGCGATACGGCCCGCACCAACGCAGGGCCGTGCGAAATAAGAAGGGTTCAACCTCGTGGCGAAAGACAACTCGCAGAACGTGCAGGACGTGTTCCTGAATCACGTCCGCAAAGCCAAGACTCCGGTCACCGTGTTCCTCATCAACGGCGTCAAGCTCCAGGGCATCATCACCTGGTTCGACAACTTTTCCGTGCTGCTTCGGCGCGACGGGCACACCCAGCTGGTCTACAAGCACGCCATCAGCACGGTGATGCCGGGCGCGCCGATCCAGCTGTTCGATGGCGTCAAAGAAGGCGCGTCCGCGTTCGGTAATAAAGAGGGCGTATCAACGCCGGGCGGAAAGGAGAGCCTCACTGCCGACAGCGACATCTGACGACGGCTACCAGGACGCTGCCGCGCGCCCGGAACGGCTGCACGACGCGCGTCCTGCGCCGATCCGGGCCGCGGTCATCCTGCCGTGGGAGCGTCCGAGCCACTCCGACGGCCACGGCGTAGACCACTCCCGCGCTGCAGAGGCGCGCCTGGCCGAGGCGGTGGGGCTCGCCGCCTCCATCGGCCTGGTGGTGGTCCACCGCACCATCCTGCCGTTGCGCGGGCGCAAGCCAGCCACCCTGCTCGGCTCCGGCCAAGTGGAGGCCGAGCGCGCGCACCTCGCCGAGGCCGGAGTCACCGTCGCGATCGTGGACGCGGGGCTGTCTCCGGTGCAGCAACGCAACCTCGAGCGCGGCTGGGGCTGCAAGGTGATCGACCGCACCGGCCTGATCCTCGACATCTTCGGCGAGCGCGCGGTGACCAGCGAGGGCGCGCTGCAGGTGGAGCTGGCCCATCTCGACTACCAGCGCTCCCGCCTAGTGCGGTCCTGGACCCACTTGGAGCGGCAGCGCGGCGGTTTCGGCTTCCTCGGCGGCCCCGGCGAGACGCAGATCGAGGCCGACCGCCGGCTGATCACCGACCGTATCGTGCGCCTCAAGCGCGAGCTGGAGCAGGTGCGCCGCACCCGCGGCCTGCACCGCAGCGCCCGCAAGCGCGTGCCGTTCCCGGTGGTCGCCCTGGTGGGCTACACCAACGCCGGCAAGTCCACGCTGTTCAACGCGCTGACCGGTGCCGACGTGCACGCGCAGGACCAGCTGTTCGCAACGCTCGACCCCACCATGCGCGGCCTGGTGCTGCCGAGCGGCCGGCGAGTAATCCTGTCCGACACCGTGGGCTTCATCAGCGAGCTGCCCACCGAGCTGGTCGCCGCCTTCCGCGCTACGCTGGAGGAGGTGGCCGAGGCCGACGTGATCCTGCACGTGCGCGACGCCGCCCACCCCGACAGCGCCGCCCAGCGCGCCGACGTGCTGGCGGTGCTGGACGGCATGGCGAAAGAGGGCACGCTGGACGAGGACTTCGCAGTACGCACCATCGAGGTGCTGAACAAGGCGGACTTGCTGGGCGGCGCGGACGGGCTGGAGGCCCGGCCGGGCAGCGTCGCCGTGTCCGCCATCACCGGCGAGGGGCTGGACGCGTTGCGCATGCTGCTGGACGAGCGGGTGGCCGCCGGCATGGAGCAGGCCGACTACGACATCGATCACTCGGACGGCGCCCGCCTGGCCTGGCTGTATGCGCATGGCGAGGTGATCGGACGGTTGGACGACGAGCAGGCGGCGCATGTGAGGGTACGGCTGATGCCTGCTGATCGGGCGCGGTTTGAAAGGGCGTGAGGCAAGTTGGTCTTCCCTGCAGAAAAGAACGAGGTTTTGGGAAACTCAGCTCGGCGGCTGTCTGACGCGCGCTTGTCATGCGCCGGCAACGCGCCGGTGCTCCCGGTGACGAGGGGTTTTCTTGACCGCTCCAGTCAACGGCTCGGCCGGGCCAATCCGCTCCGATGCTTGCAGACGCACGACAGCCGACTCACCGGCCGAATCCTGCAACCGCCCCAAACCATGACGTTCTTATGCGAACGGTCTCGGATCTTGACCGGTGAGACGCAAGCAAGCGGTTCTTTTTCGGAAAAAAGAACCAAAAAACTTTCTTCCCTTGGGCGCGCGTTGCAGAACCATCGCGACAGCAGGACCAAAGGTCTTTTGCTTCTTTTCTTCAGAAGAGAAGGCCTTGCCTTCCGTGCCGGACGTCGAAGGGCAAGGGCCAGGACCGCTGGTGTTAGGCGGAACCCTACGTCACGGAACGGTCCGCGACAGCTGACCCGAAGTTTTCTTGTTTCTTTCTCAAAAGAAGAAAGCGCTTAGCTTTTGTTCAGCACCGCTCAAGCCAACGAACTGGACCTGCTCCTCCGCGCCGCCGCCCGCACCGAGATCATGCCGCGCTTCCGCAGGCTCGGCGCCGGCGCCGTGCGCACCAAGAGCGGCCCGCTCGATTTGGTCACCGACGCGGACGTCGCCGCCGAGGCGATGATCACACAGGGCCTGACCCGCTTGCACCCGGGCTGCGTCGTTGTCGGCGAAGAGGCCACCGCGGCGGACCCGGGCCTGCTGCGGCGCCTGGCCGGTGCGGACCTCGCTTTTGTGGTGGACCCGGTGGACGGCACGTCTAACTTCGCCGCCGGCCTGCCGCTGTTCGGCACCATGGCGGCGGCCGTCGTGCGCGGCGAGGTGGCGGCCTGCGTCATCCACGATCCGGTGCTGGACACCTCGTCGGTTGCCGTGCGCGGCGAGGGCGCCTGGGAGCAGGACGCGCACGGCGCCCGCACCAGCCTGCACGTGGCCAAGCCGGTGCCGGTCTCGCAGATGTCCGGCGCCGTCTCGTGGCGCTACCTCGCGGCCGACCTGCGGGCGAGGGTGCTAAGCAACCTCGGCAAGCTTGCGCAGAGCTATGATTTTCGCTGTGCCGCGCACGAGTATCGCATGCTCGCGGCCGGGCACTGCCACTTCCTCATGTTCAACCGGCTGATGCCGTGGGACCACCTGCCGGGCTGGTTGCTGCACCGCGAGGCCGGCGGTTACGCGGCACGGTTCGACGGGTCCGAGTACAGGCCGGGTGTGCTCGACGGCGGGCTGATCTGCGTGCCGGACGAGGAGAGTTACCGGGCGCTGCGGGAGGCTTTGCTGGGGTTGTAATGACAAGCGGCCCTGGATGCTGACCATCGACATCAAACAAGAAAGGCAAGGCCTTCTTTTCTGAAGAAAAGAAGCAAAAGACTTTTGCTCCGGCTGTCGCGGTATTTTCCTGCGACGCCCGGCCGAGGAGAAAGAACTGCTTGCTTGCGTGTCACCGGCCAAGGTCCAAAGACCGTTGGTATCAGTTGTTTTTTGGAGAAAGAACCAGAGAACTTTTCTCTCGTCGAGTGTGTGTTGGTGATGCGTGTCGTTTCAGCCGTCCGCGACAGCCGTGACAAAAGCTTTTTGCTTCTTTTTCTCGAAAAAGAAGACCTTCGCTTTTCCTTTGTTCTAGGTCGTCTCAGGCAACGCGGGCTTCGGGCAACTGCCAGCTCTGCGCACGGACTTCTTCCTCGAGCAGGGCGTAGACCCAGTCTACGATCGCCTCGGCATCGTCGGCGCGCCGGTGTTCCTGCGCCTCGTCAGCCGCCTTGAGGAGGGCCGTAACCGTCGGCGCCACGGTGCGACCATGATCCGCAGAACGAGATGCCATACTCAATCTCCTGTTTCTTAACCGCAGCGTTAAGCATTAGGTCTCGACCTGACGTTGTGCAACATCCGGTTCGACAACGTTCCGATCCGGTCAGTAAACGGTCTTTGACTGTTGCCGAGTTGCTACAATCGCCTGTTTCGACTCGCGGGTGCAAGGCAAGCGGTTTTTTTTTTAAAAAAACACCAAAAATCTTGTCTCTTGGCCGGCGGTAATAGCCGCGCGTCACGGGATGCGTCGAGGCGTCTGCAAATGCGCAGGAACAGAAGCTTGCTTTGTTTTTCGACTGATACCGGCGGCCTGGACGCTCACCCTTCGACGTCCGGCAAGGAAGGCGGCCTTCTTTTCTGAAGAAAAAAGCAAGAGACTTTTGGTCCTGCTGTCGCGAAGGTTCTGCAGCGCGCGCCCAAGAAGCAAAAGTTTTGGTTCTTTTTTTCAAAAAAGAACCGCTTGCTTGCCTGTCTCCGGTCAACATCCGAGACCTTCGATACAACGCCGTCCTTCTGGTTCAGTCGCCTTCAGGCTTGCGCCGCATCGCCTTGGTCCCCGAGCGCACTGTCTTCGACGTCAGCCGCCGTTCTTGCGAGCCCAGCGTCGGGCGCGTTGCCCGCCGCCGCACCGGCGCGATGGCCGCCTCGCGGATCATCTCGACCAGGCGGGCCAGCGCGTCTTCCCGGTTGCGCGGCTGGGAGCGGTGGCGTTGCGCGCTGATGACGATCACCCCGTCCTGCGTCATCCTGCTGCCGGCGATGCGCGCCAGCCGCAGCTTCACCGCGTCGGGCAGCGATGGCGAGGCACGCGCATCGAACCGCAATTCGACCGCGGTGGATACCTTGTTGACGTTCTGTCCGCCCGGGCCGGAGCTGAGCACGAAGCGCTCGCTCAGCTCGGACTCGTCAATCGACAGTGCCTGGGTGACCTTCAGGCGGGCCATGGCCTGGAACCCTGACCGGTGGAAAGCAAGGCAAGCAGTTCTTGTATGAAAAGACCCGGAAAACTTTTGTCTCCGCGATCGCGCGCTGCAGAAACCTCCGCGACAGCAGGACCAAAAGTCTTCTGCTTCTTTTCTTCAGAAAAGAAGGCCCTGCTTTCTTCCCTACGGCCGCGTGCCCTCGCAAACGAGGACGCGCCAACCTCAACCCGGGCTGACCGGTTCCTGCTTGAGCAGCGCGAACGAGGCAAACTGGCGGACGAAGGCCAGGCCGACGACGCCCAGGGCGAGCACGAACGACGCCAGCGTGCCGGGCTCGGGCACGCTGACCGCAGCCTGCACGAACTTTGCGGGCGCCCCGTTCGGGCCGGTGATGGTGCTCGCCAGGTTATAGCCGCCACCCTGCTGAAAGTAGAAAAGGTCGAAGGCCGTGTAGCCTGCCTGGAGATACAGCGTTGTCACGTAGTTGCCGAGCCCCGCCTGGAAGTTCTGCTGCGCCACTACGCCGCCGACGACGGTGATCTGGGCGGCGTCGTCCACCGCGTTGAAGGTGTCGCCGAGGCTGAACGTATAGTTCCCCGCGGTGGCCACGTTGAGAAAGCCATGCGAGTCGAACGCGAACGAGGTGGGCCCCGTCGTGTCGTTGGCAGCGAGCGTTCCGGTGGCGTCCGCGCCGAAGAACGCGCCGATCGTGTTGCTGCCCGCGTAGTTGAACCCGTCCACCGTTTTGATGAAGGTGTAGGCCGGCGAGACCGCCTGCAGCTTGGCTTCCTCGTTGCTGATGTCGGCCGAGGTCGGCGCGTAGTCCGTGGCCGCGATGCCGTGCCACACGCTCTCCGTCAGCCCCGCCAGCGGCGTGGCCGACGCCGCATGGGCCAGCACGAGGCAGATCGCAACACCTGCAAGGCCAGAGGACACAGTTTTGGCGCGCATGGACGTGGCAACCTTGATTTCGTTACCGGATCATAGTTACGTTCCGGTATCAAATCAAGGTGATCATGTCCGAGCCATATGGATATTGATCTTCGCCCAAGCGAAGCAAGGCCTTCTTTTTTGAAAAAAAGAAGCAAAAAACTTTTGTCCCTGCGCTGCTGCCGCGGTCTCGCACCTTCTAAGACGGTCGAGGCGGCGGTGCAGGCTAGGAAAGCAAAAGTTTTTTGGTCCTTTTTTTCAACAAAGGACTGCTTGCTTGCGTATCCTAAACGCAGCGTCCCCGTTCAGCGCGCCGGCTTGCGGAACTTCAGAATGAAGTTGTCCCCCTCGCCGATCGCCGCGTATTTCGCGTGGTCCACCGCTCCCATCGCGAAGGTCGGCGGCAGCGTCCACACGCCCTTCGGCCAGGTCTTGGTGTCCTTCGGGTTGGCGTCCAGCTCGGACGACCCGTCCAGCACGAACCCGGCCTTCCGCGCCAGGGCGACGGCGTAGTCCTGCCGCACGTAGCCGCTCTCGGCTTTCGGGTCCTGCTTCATGGTGGCCAGGCCGCGATGCTCCTCGACACCCAGCACGCCGCCCGGCTTCAGCGCCTTGAAGAACGCGGCGAAGGCCTGCTCGGCGTAGCCGCCCTCCATCCAGTTGTGCACGTTGCGGAAGGTCAGCACGAGGTCGGCCGAGCCGGGCGGCGCCACGTCGAAATGGCCGGCGTCGAGCGTGGTGGTGCGCAGGGCGTCGAAGCCGGGCCTGCCGGCAAACTTGGCGCGGAACTTGGCGGCGGCCGCGCCGTCGGTGGCGCCGGCCGGCAGCGCCTCGGTCAGGCTGCCGTGGGCGGCCAGATAGGGGGCGAGGATCTCGGTCCAGTAGCCACCGCCCGGCCAGACTTCCACCACGTTGGAATCTGGGCGCAGGCCGAAGAACGCGAGCTCGGCCTCGGGGTGGCGGGCCGGGTCGCGCGCCATGAAGTTGGCCGAGCGGGCGGGGGAGTGCACCGCCTGGCTGAGTGCCGAGTCCGTCGCCGCACCGGCCGGGCCGGCGAGGCAAGCCGCCGTGCCCAGCGCCGCCATCAGCAGCGTCCTGCGTGTCCGAGTTTGCATGTGCTGGTCTCCTGGTGTTGATGGCTGGAAGGCCTGCGTCGCCTGAGGCAGAGACGCAAGAGGCTTGTGTTCGGCGTCGAAGCCGTCGGCAAAATGAGTAAGCAAGCAAGCGGTTCTTTTTTGAAAAAAAGAACCAAAAAACTTTTGACTCCGCT
>CAXUIR010000129.1:0-6878 GCA_964251005.1 uncultured Acetobacteraceae bacterium
CTGGCCCAGGCCAGCAGGCCGCCGCCGCGCTTGCGCCCGGCCTCGCGGTGCCGGCTGAGGCGCGCCGGCGTGCCCAGCATGGAGGCGCAGAGGAACAGGTGGCCGGCGCCGTCCGTGCCGGCGACGCAGCCGGCATCGATGCTGCGCACCTGACCCGTCTCCAGCGTGCGCAGGCAGGACTCGGTGTCGTCCGGATCGAGGCCCAGGTCGCGCGCCAGCAGGTTCATCGTGCCGGATGGAATCAGGCCGAGTGCCGTCTGCGTTCCCGCAAGCACGGACGCGGCGCAGGCGATGCTGCCGTCGCCGCCGGCCACCACCACGCACTCGGCGCCGGTGCGCACCGCCTGGGCCATGCGGTCCGGCAGGTTGCCGCCGGCCTCCGCGATCACCTCGAGCGAGGCCGCTTCTCGGCGCAACTTGTCCTCCAGCGAGCCGGCGGAGCCGCCCTGCCGCATCAGCGCGCCGGCGCGGCCGTTGGCCACCAGCGCCAGGCGCCGGCGCGGGGTGCTGCCGGCGGACGGCGGATCAGGTTGCAAGGTGACTGCCATTCGCGTGCCGCATCCCTCAGTTCGTGGACAAAACGCGCCGGCTCCGGGATGGTGCCGCCCCTCTCGCCGGCCCGCGCAGCCCATGCCCGGGACGGTAGAAGCCAACCAACAACACCCGGGCCAACCGGGCGGCGTGCAACAATCGGGACAGCCTCACATGGACATCTACACCGGCCCGTTCTTCGAACAGGCGCGCGAGAACTTCGCCGTCATCGCCGACTACCTGGACATCCCCGTCCAGAACCGCGACCGCCTGCTGCTGCCAAAGCGCGCCATCATCGTCGCCTGCCCGATCCACCGCGACGACGGCAGCGAGGCGGTGTTCGCCGGCTTCCGCGTGCAGCACCACCTCACCATGGGCCCGACCAAGGGCGGCACCCGCTACGCCAGCAACCTGCACCTCGGCGAGGTGGCGGCGCTGGCCATCGCCATGAGCTGGAAGTGCGCGCTGGCGGGACTGCCCTACGGCGGCGCCAAGGGCGGCGTGGCGGTGGACCCGTACGGCCTGTCGCGCCGCGAACTCGAGGCGGTGAGCCGCCGCTACATGCAGGAGATGATCCCGTTCGTGGGGCCGAAGACCGACGTGATGGCGCCGGACATGGGCACCAACGAGCAGGTGATGGCCTGGTACATGGACACCTACTCGATGTACCAGGGCCAGACGGTCACCGAGATCGTCACCGGCAAGCCGGTGGATGCCGGCGGCACCGTGGGTCGGCGCGAGGCCACCGGCCGTGGCGTGGTCCACCTGGTCGGCCGCGCGATGGAGCGCCTCGGCATCGATCCCAACAGCGCCACCGCGATCATCCAGGGGTTCGGCAACGTCGGCAGCGTCACCGCGGCCACGCTGGCGCAGCAGGGCGTGCGCGTGCTGGGCGTCTCCGACCACACCGCCTGCTACTACGACCCGCGCGGCCTGGACGTGGCGTCGCTGATCCGCTGGACCGAGGCGCACGGCACGCTGGCCGGCTGGTCGAACGAGGCCGCTTTCGACCCGCTCGCGTTGCTGGTGCAGACATGCGACGTGCTGGTGCCGGCCGCCATGGAGCAGGTGATCACCGGTGACGTCGCCGCGCGCCTGCGGTGCCGCATCCTGGCCGAAGGCGCCAACGGGCCGACGACGCCGGATGCCGACCGCGTGCTGGCGGACCGGCGTTCGGAGATCTTCGTCATCCCCGACATACTGTGCAACGCCGGCGGCGTGGTGGTGAGCTACTTCGAGTGGGTGCAGGACCTGCAACAGCTGTTCTGGACGGAGCCGGAGGTGCGCGACAGGCTGAACCGGGTGCTGGAACGCGCCTTTCAGGCGGTGATGGCGCGGGTGGACCGCGACAAGGTCACGCACCGGACGGCGGCGATCGCGATCGGGGTGGAACGGGTGCAGAAGGCTAAGCTTACGCGGGGGTTGTTCCCTTGAGGCAAGTAAGCAAGCAGTTCTTTTTTGAAAAAAGAACCAAAAAACTTTTGTTCCCTGGATACCCGTCTCCGGAGACTCCGCGACAGCCGTGACAAAAGCTTTTTGCTTCTTTTTCTCGAAAGAAGATTCTTTCTTTGGGAGTTCTCACATGCCGTTTGACCGCCGAACGTTCCTGACGACTACGCTGATGACCGGCTTCACCGCCGCAGTCGCGCGTGCCGACACCGCGCCCATCCACACGGACGCGACCGGGCTGGACGCGGGCGAGGCGCAGATCCCCGTCGCCGACGGCCACCTGCCCGCCTACTACGCGCGGCCGCAGGGTAACGGCCCGTTCCCGGTCATCGTGGTGATCGAGGAGATCTTCGGCGTCCACGAGTACATCAAGGATGTCTGCCGCCGCTTCGCCAAGCTGGGCTACCTGGCCGTCGCACCCGAGCTCTACGCGCGCATCGCCGACCTCTCCAAGATGACCGACCCGCAGGAGATCGTGGCCAAGGTGATCTCCAAGGCGCCGGACGCCACCATGCTGACAGACCTGGACAGCACCACGGCATGGGCCGGGGCCAACCACGGCGACCTGAACCGGCTGGGTGTCACCGGCTTCTGCCGCGGCGGGCGGGACACCTGGCTGTTTGCCGAGCACAACCCGGCTCTGAAAGCAGCGGTGGCGTGGTACGGGCCGGTGAAGGGTTCGGTGTCCACGATACAGCCGCACACACCGACGGACCTTGCTGCGTCGTTACGCTGCCCGCTGCTGGGGCTGTATGGCGGCAAGGACCCGGGTATCACGCCGGCGGACGTGCAGGCTGCGGCACAGGTGGCGCGGGACGCCGGGCACGCGGTGGAGATCAAGATGTTCCCGGACGCGGGGCACGGGTTCCACGCCGACTACCGGGCCACCTACAACCAGGCGGCGGCACAGGCCGGGTGGTCGGACGCGCTGGCCTGGTTCAAGTCGCACGGCGTTTAGTAAAGCGGCCCTGGATCCTCACCCTTCGACGTCAGGCAAGGAAGGCAAGGCCTTCTTTTCTGAAGAAAAGAAGCAAAAGACTTTTGGTCCTGCTGTCGCGATGGTTTTGCAGCGTCCACTCCAGGGAATAAAAGTTTTTTGGTTTTTTTTTTCAAAAAAGAACTGCTTGCTTTCTTTCTGCCTTAGGAGCGCCTTCTAAACGCCGCCGAGGTCGAGGCGCGTGGGCGTTCACGTGGAAGCGTTCAGCTTCCAGGCGGTCGGGTTCTACCGGGCGCTCGGTTTTGCGGAAGTGGGCGTGCTGGCGGATTGTCCGCCGGGACACAGCCAGATCTACTTCGTCAAGCGGATCGGCTGAGCTTTCGGACTGCGATACTCTGGCGGGAGCTGGCGGGCTTGACCTCGGCGAGCGCGGTTGGACACAACACTGGCTTCAAAGGTCAGCGCCGAGGATGGCGTCGGCCAGGAGCAGAGATCGTAGCGATGCTCGGCCATGTAGACGTGCTGAACCGAACCCGCATTTCCGGTTGGGCCGCGCAGCCGGCCAAACCGGACCTGGTCGTGCCGGTGCGGATAACCGTTAACGGAAGACGGACACGCGTGGAAGCCGGAGAGATGCGCGCGGACCTGGCGAGCAGCTTTTCAGGTTCCACCGGCCGGTATGGCTTCCACCTCGACGACTACCCGATGCCTCTCTCGCCGTTCATCGACAACGAGGTGGACGTGGTGTTTGCCGCCACCGGCGAAGCTGTGCCGGGCGGCAGGGCGGTGATACAGGCAATCGGCACGCCACGACCGACGCAGGAACGAGGCGGCCGCCTGTCGCCGGTTATCGTCACTTCGACCGGCCGTTCAGGGTCGTCGCTGCTGATGGGCAGGCTGGCGCAGCATCCGGAAATACTGGTTGCCCGTTCCCACCCGCACGAGCTGAAGCTGTTGTCCTATTACGCGCTTGCATTGAACACGCTCGTCTCCGACGCGGACCGGAAACGGTCCAGTGATCCAGAAACGATGCTCGCTGCGAAAAGCCGGTTCTTTGTCGGCTACAACCCATACAACGACGCAGAGGACGCGCGAGACCCTCTTGTCTCGCCGTTTTGGAACGTAACCGCGCCAGACATCCTGCGAGACTGTTTTGCCTCCCTCACGCAGGACTACTACGAGCGGATGGCAGAGAAGACCTCCAAACCCGTCGCGCGCTTCTTCGCCGAGAAGGTTGGCACGTCGGACCTGGTCAGGCAGGCCACTCACTTCATGTTTGGCGAGCTCAGCGAGGTGGTCCTCGTGCGCGACCCGCGCGACGTCATCTGTTCTTCGAAGTCGTTTTGGAAGCGTGGCTTTGAGGATTCAGTCAGGTCGTTGCGTGGTCAGTATGGTGTCATGTCGCGCCCGCGCGTCGAGCGCGGCCTTCGCCAGCTTGTCCTGCGTTACGAAGACCTCCTGACACGACCGAAGGCGGCGATGGCGGACGTCTACCGGTTTCTCGGCGCAAGCGTTGTGGACACCGAGGTGGAGACGGAGCAGGAGCGCGCGATCTTCCAGACACACGGAACGAGCGTTTCTCCCGCTGCTACCATAGGGCGGTGGCGCGCGGAGCTGACGCAGGAGGAAATGGAAGTGGCCAACCGCGAGCTGAAGTCCGTGATCGAGACGTATGGATACGAGCAGGCCTGACGCCCGCGGTCTGGGCCATGACCGTGAAAGACAAAGGCAAGCGGTTTTTTTGAAAAGAGCCAAAAAACTTTTGTTCCCTGGAGTACTCGCTGCGGGAAATTCCGCAACAGCCGGCCCAAAAGTTTTTTGCTGCTTTTTTTCAAAAAAGCAGGCCTTGCTTTCTTCCTGGGCATCTACGCAACGTTAGCTGCGGCTATTTTTGACGAGAGTGGGTAACGTACCATTTCAGGAACCCGCTCGTGGTTGTCGGATCGCTTTCCGGAAGTATGCGGGACGGCTTCGGGTTCCACGACTGTATCGACACCTGGGCTGGTCTCAGCCTGACGGAGTCAGCGAACGCCTCGACGTTCGACTCGGCTGACCCTACCCAGGCCGCATCGTCCGGGGCAGCCCCGCCCCGGGTCGCATCGTAGATGATCCCGTAACCGATGCCGCGCGCCCTGAGCATGCCGATGCAGTTGCGGATCACCCCACGCCAGTTGGTATGCCATTGCACGTCGAAGCGGACGATTGCTGGCTGTTCGCCAAGTTCTGTCTTGTAGTCGTCCAGAAATTCGCTGAGCTCGCCGCAGCCGCCTGAGAGGGATTGCACCGGTTCGACCAGCACGAACGGCACGCCGGGATAGTAGTACCTGACCATCCGCACGCTCCAGGCGACACGGTGCGCGACGTCGCTGATCGGAAGGTTGCAAGCATTGTTGCTGCTGTAGTCGTGACCATAGAACAGAGGCTCGTCGAGCAACGCGTAGGAGACGCGGATGCCCTTGCGCCGCATCTCGCGCGGGTAGACCGTCAGCCCCCGCGCGGACATCACCCCCTCTACTCCCTTGCCGCAGCTGTCGGTCGCAACCCCGCCCAGCGAACTGGCCAGGGCGATGTGGTGTTGCTCCAGGAAAGAGGTGACCTGTCTCACCGCAGCATCCGGCATGCGCAGGAACCACGGTGCACGGATCTGCATAACGTCGACGTGCTGCAGGCCCGTCTGCCAGGGCGCATTGGAGCGGAAGAGCTCCTGGAAGTCGGAATGCGCCACCACGCCCTGCACGTCCAGGTCGTCACCGGGCGCGAACCAGACCTGCTGGGCGCCCGACGTGCCAGGCCAAGCGAACAGAAACAGGCCGAGCAGCAGACGGACGAAAACGCCTCGGCTGAGTGCACCCGTCGTGAGTGGTGCCCACCAACGAGTCGCGGTTCGCTTCGCTCGGTTCACCCGCGCATCTCCGCCAGGCCTTCCATCATGCCGACATGCGACGTGTAGCCCAGTTCGCGCCGCGCCTTGTCGTCGCGCACCGTGACCTCGGAGAAGAACAGGGCCAGCGCCGTGCGGGTGATCGGCGGGCGGCCGGCCAGCTTCAGGGTGCCCCACAGCGCCTCGCCGGCGGCGGCCATCGCGCGCGCCCCCCACAGCGGCGCCGAGCGCGTTGGTGCGGCCACGCCCTGGGTTGCCGCCATTTCGGTGAGAAATCCGCGCAGGTCTACCGGCGGCCCGTCGGTGAGGAAGTACGCCTGCCCGCCGGCGCCGCGTTCGATGGCGAGCAGCGCGCCTTCGGCCACGTTGCGCACGTGGCACGTGGAGCTGAGGTGGTGGCCGCCGCCGAACCAGGCGAACTGGCCGGCACGCATCGCCCCCAGCAGCAGCGGCAGCAGCGACGTGTCGCCGCGCCCCCAGACGAAGCGCGGCCGGACGGAGACGGTGCCGAGCGAGGGGCCGTTGGCCGCCAGCACCGCCTGTTCGGCCAGGCCCTTCGACCACGGGTACAGCCCGGCCGGCCTGGCCGGGTAGGGCCAGGTCTCGTCGGCACCCACGATCGGCGCACCGCCGGCCAGCACGGCTTCGGTGCCGATGTGGACCAGCCGCGAAACACCGGCCATGTGTGCGGCCTCGATCACCCGCTCGGTGCCGCGCACGGTGGTCTCCATGAAGTCCTCGCGCCGGCCCCAGTCGCGGGTGTCGGCTGCGGCGTGGATGGCGGCCGCGCAGCCGGTCATGCCGGCGGCGAGCGCGTTGAGGCTGGAGAGGTCGCCGCGCACCGGGTCGGCACCCCAGGCGGCAACGGTGTCCGCGGCCAAGCCAGAGCGGGCGAGGGCGGTGACCGGGCAGCCGCGCGCGTGCAGGGCGGCGATCAGCTCGCGGCCGACGAAGCCGGAGCCGCCGGTGACGAAGACCCGCGTGGCGGGGGTGAGCTCCATGAAACTCCCGGGACAAGGCAAGCGAAGCAAGGCCTTCTTTTTTGAAAAAAAGAAGCAAAAAACTTTTATCACGGCTGTC
>CAXUIR010000130.1:0-3581 GCA_964251005.1 uncultured Acetobacteraceae bacterium
AAGTTTTTTGGTCCTTTTTTTCAAAAAAGGACTGCTTGCTTTCTATGAGTCAGCACCAGGGCCGGCTGCCATAAGTTTTGTTTTCCTCGAAGAAGAAGGCGCTTTCTACCCTTTGCCCGACCGCGCGCCAGCGACTGCCGCGGCAAGCGCCGCCTCGTTGACCGCGCCGGGGATGACCGTGTCGCCAACGATCCAGACCGGGGTGCCGTCCACCTTCAACTGCTGGGCGAGGCTGAGGTTGGCGTCGATCTGGCGGGTGACGGCAGCGCTGTTCATGTCCGTCAGCAGCCGGCCGGCGTCCAGGCCGAGGATTCCGGCGGTCTGCCGGATCATCTCCTCGGTCGGCTGGGCGGGGTTGCGCATCAGCGCCTGCTGCATCTTCTCGTAGCCGCCCTGGCGCTGGGCGGCGAGGATGGCGCGCGTTTCCAGCACGCTGGCCGGGCCGAGCACGGGGATGTCCTTGTAGACCAGGCGTATCTTGGGATCGTTGTGCAGCAGCGAGGCGATCGCCGGCAGCATGCGGCGGCAATACGGGCAGCGCGGATCGTAGAACTCCACCAGGGTAACGTCGCCGGCCGGGTTGCCGGCCACCGGGTCGGCCGCGTTGGCGAGCAGCGCCTGGCGCTTGTCGGAGACGCGGGTTTTCTGGTCCGCGGCCTCGTGCGCCTGGTCGTCTGCCTGCAGCGAGACGACAGCGTCACGCAGGATGCTGGGGTCGGACTTCAGCGCGTCACGCAGGATCTGCACGATCTGCTGGCGCTGCTCGGGCGTAAAGGCGGCGCTCTGCGCTTGCGCGGGTGATGCGAGCAGCAGCGCCGGGGCGAGCAGGATGAGGGCAAAGATCATACGGCGCATGGCGGACCGCCTCTCGGTGTCAGGGTAGGATAGGAGTTTAGCAGTGTTGGTTCGGGCTGACGAGGCGGGTGGGTGGATGAGAGTTTCGACAAGAAAAAAGCGACTTGTCTCTTGCGTGTCGTCTTTGAGCTTACACCACACCCAAAGTTCCGGCAGTTCGTAAGTTTGACATGCTAAACCTAATTTTCCTTTTCAAAGGGTGGCGACTCAAAGTCACTTGTTTGATTCGTGAGCTTATACCAGGCAACGTTGAGGCTAACATTGCGCAAAGCAAGGAAGGCCTTCTTTTTTGAAAAAAAGAAGCAAAAAACTTTTGCTCTCACGGCTGCGCCTCGGTAAGGCTTGGTTCTGCCGGCACCTCTGCTTGCATCGGCATCCCTCTCATTGATGCAGGGGTGAGGATAAGAGTTCTTTGGCCCTTTTTTGCAAAAAAGGGCTGCTTGCTTTTTACGTGTCAGCCTCGAAGCGCGCTGGTATAAGTACGGGGTGGACCTGATGAGCGTTGGCGCTCGGAACACTTGGATTGACCTACTGCGTGGCGTGTCGATCGTACTTGTTCTTCTTCACCACTTCAACATCTCATACCACCTGAACGATACAGCCTTGTCTGAGCTGTTCGGGTGGTCAGCCGTGCACGCTGTGGTCAGGAACGGTAACTACGCGGTGACAATGTTCTTTGTCATTTCCGGCTACCTTATCACATCGAATACACGGGCACGCTGGGGCAGTCTTTCTAACATCGATTCTGGCGTTTTCTATCGGCTTCGGATCGCGCGCATCATTCCGTGCTTGCTACTCCTGCTCGCCACAGTGAACATCCTCGGCGCTATCGGCATCAGGATGTTCCAAAATCATCCGGAGAATGGCCCTCCAGTATCGTTCTGGCTGGTGGATGCCGCGTCGCTGACTTTTTGGATGAACGTGCTGATGGCTACCCGGGTCGGTTGGGTGAACTACGCCCTAGGGGTGCTGTGGTCGTTATCAGTCGAGGAAGTTTTCTACCTGTCATTTCCGATCGCTTGCCTTTTGCTGAAACGCCCGGCCTTCCTTGTCACCTTCTGGTCCGTGTTCATCGTGATTGGCCCAATTTGGCGTGCGCTGCATCAGGATGACGAGGCGCAGTTCCTCTACGCCTACCTCGCTTCGTTTGACGGCATTGCTATCGGCTGTTGCACGGCGGTGCTGGCCTCTCACGTGGCGCTGCAGGGCAGATGGACCGCTCCTGCCGGAGCACTCGTCGCCCTTGCTATGGCAGTGTTCTATCTTGCCCTTCCGATTGGCGTCACGAATGTCTACGGCGTCTCCCTCATGGCTCTGGGCACTGGGTTCCTTCTCCTACTGGCGCACAACCGGAAGGCAGACTCTCTCATCGACCGGACTCGGATGTCCCCCGTGCTCGCTTGGTTTGGCAGGCTGAGCTACGAACTCTACCTGTTCCATCTCGTCGTACTAGGACTGATCCGCTCGGCCTATCCAATGCAGTCAGTCGCGGGTAACGAAAAGCTTGGTCTGCTGGCTGTTTACTTGCCCTGCTGCGCTTTACTCGCAGCGATTGTCGGCCGGGCTTACTCGGCGCCAATGAATCGGGCGATTAGAGCGTCGCTTGGTGCAAGGCACGCACAGGCTGCCTGATCAACAGGTGTAGGCCTGGCTTTTGCGCGCATAATACCCAGCCGGCCTTGATGCTGACTCACAGAAAGCAAGCAGTCCTTTTTTGAAAAAAAGGACCAAAAAACTTTTGACTCCGCTGTCGCGCGCTCTCCGGATGAGTCCGCGACAGCGGAGATAATGGTTTTTTGCTGCTTTTTTTCAAAAAAACCGGTTTTGCTTTCTTACTTTGGCCGTCAGCTCACTCCTTATCCACACCACCTAAAATCACATGCGGCCGCGGAATGGTCGCCAGCAACGCAGGCACGAACAGCAGCGTCGTCGCCACCGTGCACAGCAGGCTGATCAGCAGCAGCGTGCCCATGCTGGCCGTCCCCGGATGCGCCGAGAGCGCCAGCGAGCCGAACGCTGTACCCGTCGTCAGCGCCGAGAAGATCACTGCGCGCGCCGTGGCCGATCCGAGAAACTTCGTGATGCCGGACCGCCAATTCATGATGAAGTAGATGTTGAACGAGACGCCCACGCCCAGCAGCAACGGGAGCGCGATGATGTTGGCGAAGTTCAGGCTGATGCCCGCGGTGCGTATCACCAGCACCGTCAGCAGGGAGGAGACCAGCAGCGGCGCCATCACCAGCAGCACGTCGGCCACCTTGCGCAGTGCCAGCGAGAGGATGACGGCGATGGCCAGCAGCGCGCTGACCGCGGCGATGCTGAACGCGCGAATGATGGGCTGCGCGCTGCGTACGATCCAGATCGCCGAGCCGGTGGCGTCGGGCACCACGCCGCTCACCTGGTCGACGAAGCTGCGGATGGCGCGGCTGCTGTTGATGGCGGGGCTGGGCAGCACCTGCAGCCGCGCGCGCCCGTCCGGCAGCATCCATTGCGCCTTGAGGTCGTCCGGCACGTCGGCCAGGGTGACCGGTTTTGCAGCCAGTGCGACGCGCAGGCGGTCGAGCTGGGTGGGCAGGAAGCGCACCAGGGCGCTGTTGGCGGCGAGCAGCGTGGCGTCGTCGGCGTTGCCCAGGCGGCCGGCATCAGTGGCGATGGCGCGCAGCGGGTCGTCGGCGGCCAGCTTGCTGCCGAGCTTGGCGATGGTGGCGTCCAGCTTGGCCGCTAGC
>CAXUIR010000130.1:3591-6851 GCA_964251005.1 uncultured Acetobacteraceae bacterium
GGCCGAGGCGCGCAGGCCGGCCGCGTCCACCGGCGGCGTCTGCGCCGGCGGCGAGAGGGTGGGGCCCAGGATGCCGGCAGCGTCGGCGATGATGGCCAGCTTCGCCGTCTGGTCGGTGGGGATGAAGCTGTTCAGCGAGAGCGCGCCCTCCACGGTGGAGAGGTGGCCGACGCGTTCGGTGAGCGCCGCGGCCGCCGCCAGCGAGGGGGTGAGCGCGTCGATCGTGTAGGGGCTGGTGACCGGGCTGCCCATCAGGTCGTTCAGCGTCTGCACCGCCTCGGTGTGCTGGTTCTTGGTGTGCAGAGGGTCGCCGTCGAACGGGATGGTGGCGGTCAGCGCGGCACCTGCCAAAGCCAGCAGGGTAAAGACGATCAGGATGGGCAGGTGCAGCGGGCGGACCACCGGTTCGAGCCGGCGCAGCGCCATGACGCCCACCTCGCGCTTCTCCTTGCGGGGGCGGAACTGCACCAGCATGGCGGGCAGGAACGTCAGCGTGCAGAGGAACGCGATTAGCATGCCGCCGCCGGCGATGATGCCGAGCTGGGCCACGCCCACGAAGTCGGTGGGCGTGAAGGCGAGGAAGCCGCAGGCGGTCGCCAGTGAGGCCACCAGGATCTGCGAGCCGGAGCCGCGGCCGGTCTCGCCCAGCGCCTCGATCATCTCGGGGTGCACGTGCCGGCGCTCGCGGAAGCGCACGGTGAACTGGATGGCGAAGTCCACCGCGATGCCGACGAACAGGATGGCGAACGCCACCGAGATGAGGTTCAGCGTGCCGACCGCGAGTGCCGCAAACCCGGTGGTCAGGAACAGGCCCAGCAGGAGCGTGGCGATGATGGGCACCGTCAGGCGCCAGGAGCGCACGGCGGCGAACAGCCAGAGGAAGACCAGGATCAGGCTGCCGCCCAGGCCCCACTCCGCTCCCTGGGCGACGGTGGAGAACTCCTCGTCGTCCAGTGCGACCGAGCCGGTGATGCGCATGCGGGCGGTGTGGTCGGCGACGTAGGGCAGCTGCGCCGCGGCCTCGCGCATGAAGTTGCCGGCGCGGCCGCCGGGCTGCAGGTCGGCGTAGTTCAGCACCGGCTTGGCGGTGACGAAGCGGAACCGGCCGGCCTGCTTGGCGAGCGGGCCGGCGAGCAGGTTCTCCCACGACAGCGGCTGGGCGTGGCCGTCGGCCGCCTTGCTCAGCGCGGTGTCGAACTGGTGCAGGGCGGGGGTCAGGCTGCCGGCGTCCACGCCGCGGCTGGCGCCTTCGGCCACCAGCGAGAGAGCGGAGAACAGGCCGCGCATACTGGGGTCGGCAATCAGCTGGCCGAGAAAGGGCTGCGCGTCCACCGTGCGGTCCAGCAGGTCCTGCAACTGCTTGGTGCCGATGAGCAGGAACGCGTTGTGCTGCAGGTAGGGCAGGCTGTCCGGCTGGGTCACACTGTGGAACAGGTCCGGCTTGGCGCGCAGGCGGTCGGCCAAAGCGGTGGCGGTGGCTTCCGCTTCTTCGGGGATGCTCGCGTCGATGACGGCTACCAGCAGGTGGTCGTTTTGCGGAAACGCGCGCGAGAAGGCCTGGCTCGTCTGCTTCCAGGGCAGCGCGTTGGAGAACAGCAGGCTGGTGTCGGTGGTCACACCCAGGCGCTGGCTGGCGGCCCACAGCGAAAGCCCCGCCAGCACGAGCCCCAGTGCGATGACCAGGAAACGGTGGCAGGCGCAGGTGGTCACCAGACGCGGCAGGATGGCGCGCACGACGGTGACGACGGTTGTGGGAACCTTCATGCGTGAGCGGAGCATCTTGGGCCTTGCAGTCGACTTTCGGGGTTCTGCCCTAGATGGGCGAGTCTTCCCAGGTGTCGCCACGGGTTGGGTGGCAGAAAAGCCGCACAGGAAGGAAGCAAGCAGTTCTTTTTTGAAAAAAAGAACCAAAAAACTTTTGTCTCCGCTGTCGCGCGCTGGGGAGAGATCCGTGACAGCGAGCGTAAGGTTTTTTGTTCCTTGGTGCACGCTGAAGGACATTCCGCGACAGCCGGACCAAAAGTTTTTTGCTGCTTTTTTTCAAAAAAGCAGGCCTTGCTTTCTTCCTTAGCCTAAGAGGCCAAACCCCGGGCTCGCTGGCATTACTTTTTCTGATGAGCCGCTACGAACGCCTCAATTTCGGCCACCACCGGCGCCTTGCCCTGGAAAAGTGGTGCTATGGCCAGGATCAGGCCGATGTGGCCGACGCCCGGGTAGATATGGTCCTCGACGCTGCCGCCTTGCGCACGGACACGGTCGGCGAGGGCCAGGGTGTTGCGGGGGCGCACAGTGTCGTCGGCGCTGCCGGCTAGCAGGAGAAGCGGCGGGGCGCGGCCGTCGGCGTAGGTGATGGGCTGGCTGGTCGGGCCGTCCTGGACGGGGGCGAAGACGGCGCGGACCTCGGGGCCGGTGATCGGCAGGAAGTCGTAGGGGCCGGCGAGGCCGATGGCGCCGGCGAGCGTGTCGCGGCTGGTGCCGGCATCGGCCAAATAGTGCGGGTCGAGTGCCAGCATGATGGCGTTGTACGCGCCGGCGGAGTGGCCCATGACGAAGACGCGGTGCGGGTCGCCGTGGAGCTCGGCCAAATGCTGCTGCGTCCAGGCGACGGCGCGGGCGCAGTCCTGCAGGAAGGTGGGGAAGCGCACCTGCGGGTAGAGGCGGTAGTCGGGAACCACGACGACGTTGCCAAGGCGCGCGAGGGTTGCGGCGACGAACGGGTAGGTGGATTTGCTGCCAGCGTTCCACGAGCCGCCGTAGAAGAAAATGATGGTGGGCAAAGGTGTTGTGGTGTTCGGCCGGTAGATGTCGAGGCGCTCGCGCGGCGCTGGGCCGTAGGCGATGTTGTGGGTGATAGTGAGGTCTGCGCGCGGAATCGTCGCATTCAGCAGGTCCGCCGCAGAGCATCCCGCGAGCGAGATGGCAGCCACAGCCAAGAGAATAAAAGTTTTTGCTTCTTTTTTCAAAAAGAAGCGCTTGCCTTCCTTCGCTTTATGCAACGAGGATCACGTCCAGCGTACGAGGCCCATGCACCCCTTGCACCCGGTCCAGCTCGATGTCGGCGGTGGCCGACGGTCCGCTGACAAAGGTGATCGGCGCCCCGTGCAGCGCGCGTGGGTGCAGCGCGTGGATGGCTTCGGGCATGATGCCGACGAGGCTGCTCTCGCGCACCACGCAGAGGTGATAGTCCGGCAGCAGGGTGAGCACGCGGCGTCCCTGGCCGGGGCCGCAGTCGAGCACGATGGTGCCGGTTTCCGCCACAC
>CAXUIR010000131.1:0-6812 GCA_964251005.1 uncultured Acetobacteraceae bacterium
CTCCAACGCGCTCGACAAGCTGGCCCCGCCCGCACCAACTTCCGCCGCACCCGCCACCACTCCGGCCGCGCCGCGTCATCGCCCGGCGCGCCACCCGCCTGCCAAACCGGCACCGAAGAAGCCCACCGCAGTGGCGATGCCGGCAGCCCCGCCCGTGCACCCGGTGATCTTGCCGCCACCGATCGTCATGCCGGCGCATCCGCCGCCGCCGCCGCCGCCGGTCCCCATGCGCGCGGACGCGCCCGGCGCAGCGTCTGCCATTCCCGGCGGCACCCGGATCACCTTCGGCCCGGGTGCTTCCGACCTGAACCCGGCGACGGTGGCTGCCATTCGGGACCTCGCCGCCAAGGCGCTGGCCAGCCCGGCCTATACGGTCGCCATCACTGCCTGGGCGCCCGGCCCGGCGGACGATCCTTCCACCGCGCGACGGCTGTCGCTGGACCGCGCGCTGGCGGCACGGGCAGTGATGATCCAGGCTGGGCTGCTGTCCGATCGCATCCAGGCGGTGGCGGAGGGGACCACGGGCATCGGTGGCGTGTCGCCGGACCGCGCTGACATCATTTTGGCGGCGGGGGCGGAGAAGAAGTGAAGCAAGGCCTTCTTTTTCGAGAAAAAGAAGCAAAAAGCTTTTGCTCTCGCTGTCGCGGAGTCTCCTGCAGCGCGCACCCCAAGAATAAAAGTTTTTTGGTTCTTTCTTTCAAAAAAGAACCGCTTGCTTGCTGTTATCCCCAACGCCCCGAGCTGCCCGCTATATAAGCCGATCCAGCCGACGCAAGCCGGGAAACAACCCCATCCAGATCGCCGCGACGGCGAGCGTCCCGACACCGCCGATCACCACGGCAGGCACCGCACCGACCAGGGCCGCCAGGCTTCCGCTCTCGAACTCGCCGAGCTGGTTCGAAGAGCCGATGAACAGCAAGTTCACCGCCGCCACCCGGCCGCGCATCTCGTCCGGCGTGCGCATCTGCACGAGCGTGGACCTTATCACGACGCTGACCACGTCCGCGCCGCCCAGCAGCGCGAGGCTTGCCGCCGACAGCGGCATCGATCTCGACAGGCCGAACACGATGGTGGCAAGGCCGAACACGGCGACGGACGAGAACATCGCCGGCCCGAGGCGGCGCGAGAGCGGCCAGCGTGACAGACCGGCCGAGACCACAAGCGCGCCGGCCCCGGGTGCGGCCCGCAGCAATCCAAGGCCGAGCGGGCCGGCATGCAGCACCCCGCCGGCGAAAACCGGCAACAGCGCGGTGGCACCGCCGAGCAGAACGGCGAACAGGTCGAGCGAGATGGCGCCCAGAACGTCGGGCCGGCGCATCACGAAACCCACGCCATCGAAGAACGAGGCGAGAGTGGGCGGCGGCTGCGACGTCGGACGCACGCGGGCCGGCAGCCTGGCGCTGCAGCAAGCGGCAATGGCGAAAACGACGGCGCACATCGCGTAGGCGGCGCCTGACCCGGCGCCGTAGAGCAGCCCGCCGAGCGACGGGCCGGCGATGCCCGCGCACTGGAACACCGAGGACGACAAGGCGGCCGCCCGCGGGTAGTCGGCTTGCGGCACCAGGCTGGGGAGAAGCGCCTGCAAGCTGGGCGCCTCGAAAGCCCGCGCGGTGCCGGTGCAGGCGGCCAGCGCGTACAGCATCGCCGGGCTGGGCGCGCCGTGCAGCGAGATCACCGCCAGGCTGAGTGCGGCGACCGCCTCGGCGGCCTGGCAGACCGCAGCGATGCGACGCCGGTCAGCGCGGTCCACCACAGTGCCGGCGACGAAGACCAGCGCCAGGAACGGCGCGAACTGCGCAAGACCAACCAGCCCGAGCTTCCACGCGCTGTGGGTGAGTGCGTACATCTGCCAGCCAAGGATGACCGCCTGCATCTGATAGCCGAGCGCAGAACATCCACGTGCACCTAGCAGGGTGGCCAAACCGGGGATCGTGGATAGACGGGATTGGAGCAGGATGCCGGCCATGCCCGTTGGATAGCGCGACTATAGGATCACGGCCACACATCGCTGCCGCAGCGGCACGACGCGGGCGCTGGTCTACGGCGCTGACGGGAAGTGGCGCGCGACGTGGGTGTTACCTACCGAGGATGCTCGATGTTGCACGGAGGGGAGGAAGGCCTTCTTTTTCAAGAAAAAGAAGCAAAGAGCTTTTAATCCTGCTGTCGCGGAGGTTCCTGCAGCGCGCGCCCTAGGGAATAAAAGGTTTTTGGTTCTCTTTCTCGAAAAAGAACTGCTTGCTTTGCGGCTGTTGCGCTAGATGACGTGCAACGTTCTACAGTGCCCGTGTTTCAGGGACGCGGATGATTGGACGTAGGCTCTGCTAGTTTTCGTAGACCGCTACGCGGCAGCCCTGGCCCGGTATACGACTCCTTAAGGCGCCGTGTACGGCTAGCATGCAGGCATTATCGCCTTGATCACTCGACAGAAGCATACCGACCGGCAGACGTTCGGGTCGTACGGTCTTTGCCTTACAAACCAGCAGTTCGATCGCCCACTCTCGACGTCCTGCCGGTAGCGTTCGGAGGCGGAAACAGCGTTCTTGGCTTGTTCGATGGCCATCGTCGCTTCCGCACGGCACCTCCTCGAACTTTCCCGGAGTTCTCGGCTTTCAGCGACGATGTCTCGCGTGCTTTGAACTAGTTGAATGTTCTTCATCACCCCCTCCAGCGAACAAACTTCCCCAGAGTTCGCCAATGAGTTGCGGCGCGCCGTTCACATCATTGACGTGGGTAGGCGTGGTGCGGGTGAGAGGCAGGACAAGGGCCTATAGTCACGCCTGTGTTAACTTAGCTCGGCTCTTCATCCTAAGTTTTGGGTAGACGGTGCAGGCTGCTGGTTGCCGGGTGGACAAAGCTACTAAGAACAAACCCGGCCCGTTTGGATAACCACCGATTAAACGTCGAGAAACTCAAACTAAGCAGGGTTGCGGATGAACTCAGCATCAGGGATGCAAGGTTTCTCACTCTGCCTAGTGAGTATCAATGCCCCAATCAGCCCCTACGGCTTCGTGGGGAGCATGATTTTAGCGTTGGGGCTCCCTCGCTGATACTCGAGGTCCCACTTGCGACCAATATAGCAATCGCAAGTCAATTATGTCAGCGCTTAACTGTTGCTGAAGGAAAGAAGTAGATGTTACTTGTGTCTTCCGTCTTCTTGCAGGATTCCTCAAGATAAAGTCGCCAGGTTGAGCTGTCGGAATATCGGCAGGAGATTTGAATCAGCAGCGCGCTGAGAAGGCTGATGGCCACAAGCCTTTCAGCCGACCATGTCTAGCTTCAGCACAAGAAGCCGCAACGGGCATGAGGCACTCGACGGCCGATCAAGTCTTGACGGTTGGCCGCGAAAGATTTCCTCTAGTAGCTCGGAGAGCCGTCGGCAGACGCGTTTGGTGACTTGGTCCCAAACAACTGTCGGCAAGGCTACAAAACAGCGTCTGCTGCGCCAACATGAGCGCTTCGAACGATAAGGACCTTAGGCAGCATCGATGGCAAGTGGTTGGTCGCCCGACGGCGCGGTCCAGGATCAGATCGACGACACGATCACCGACGAGGTGATGAGGGCGCGCGCGAAACTACCGAAGGGCAGCGGGGCTACGCACTGCGTCGACTGTGGTGAGGAGATCCCGCAAGCCCGCCGCAAGGCACTTCCCGGCGTGCGAACCTGCGTGACGTGTCAGTCGGCGCTCGATCGCCGTCCGGTCAACATCGGGTTCAATCGCAGGGGCAGCAAAGACAGCCAGCTCAAGTAAGCGGCGACGGATTTAGCCTGCCTAGGCGCTGTGCGCCTCCTGCCGATCCTGACCAAGACGGCTGGCCATCATAGGTCCCTGACACTCGAACCTGTCGACACGTCTCCTCGCGGTCGGTCGGCCTCAACAATTAGGAACAAACGATGAAGAAGCTTCTCTTCGGAACCTCGGCAGCAGCACTCGCCGCCTCGTTGGCGGCGGCGCAGACAAGCCGGCCCGCCCCCGCCAAGGACTCTCCCGCACCAGAGCATGGGCGAAGTGCCACCCTGCAGCAGGTCGGCGACTTTCACGCCCAGCAAATCACCGGCGTGTCCGTCTCTCACGACGGGCGCGTGTTCGTGAACCTGCCGCGCTGGACTTTGGACGTCCCGGTCTCGGTCGGTGAGTTGAAGAACGGCAAGATCACGCCCTTTCCAAACACGGCCTGGAATGCCTACCGGAACGAAACCGGGCCGAAGAACAAGCCGAAGTCGCAGTTCGTCTGCGTACAGTCGATCGTCGTGGATCACCAGAACCACCTCTGGGTGCTCGACCCGGCCGCACCCGGCCAGATGGGACCCGTCAAGGACGGTCCGAAGTTGGTCGAGGTCGATGTGAAGACGGACGAAGTGTCGCACGTGATTCCGCTCACCGAGACAGCGGCACCTCCGGGCTCCTACATGAACGACGTCCGTTTCAGCCCTGACGACCGCTTTGCCTACATCACCGATTCCGGCGTGAAAGGCGCGATCGTCGTGGTCAACCTCGCGAGCGGACAAGCCTGGCGCGTGCTCGACGGCGCTCCATCCACGCAATACGACAAGACCGTTGTCGTACACGCCGACGGTCACGTGTTGCGTCGTCCGGACGGGCGCGAGCCGCAGTTTGCTGCCGACGGGATCGCACTCTCCCCTGACGGCAGCACGCTTTACTGGCAAGCGCTGACCGGCAAGACCCTCTACAGCCTGCCGACATCCGTGCTTCAGGACCCAACAACAGCCGCAGGCGCCAAACCGACAGTCGTCGCGACCACCCATCCTGCAGACGGGCTATGGATCGACGCCGCAAACCACCTCTACGTGACAAACCCCGAGACGAATTCGGTCGAGGTTGCCGAAAAGCCGGGCGCCGCATTGAAGACGCTCGTCAAGGACGACCGGCTCCGCTGGCCCGATACGTTTAGCCAGGGACCGGACGGCGCGGTCTACGTCAGTGCCTCGCACATCCAGGACAGCCCCTGGTTCAAGCCGCAAGCCACGACCACACCCTCGGCGCTCTTCAAGATCACGAGGTAGCATTCACGCATGTTCGACCGGCGATCGGCCGCTCAAGCTGGTAGGTCATTGAGTGCGACATCGGTCAGCCAAGCGGCGCGCTATGTTCTTGCAGTTTACGACGCAACGGGCTGTCTTGCAGCTAGACGTCGTAGTCTGGAGAAAGGTGACACAATACACTCGCTGAAAGCGCGATGCAAAAAATTTGCAGGAAGCAAGGCCTGCTTTTCGAAGCAGTAAAATTTTTTCGACTGTCGTGGGCGGACTCTTTAACGAGCTTACGTCCGAGAGGCCAAAGGTCTTGTGTAAGCCGCCTTGATGCTGACACACAGAAAGCAAGCAGTCCTTTTTTGAAAAAAAGGACCAAAAAACTTTGACTCCGCTGTCGCGCGCTCTCCGGATGAGTCCGCGACAGCGGAGATAAAAGTTTTTCGGTTCTTTTTTTTAAAAAGACGGCCTTGTTTGCTGCAGAACGATCAATCTCCAGACCCGTTGGATACCAGCGGTCTCTGATCCCGACCGGTGACACGCAAACAAGCGGTTCCTTTTGAAAAGAACGGAAACCTTTTCCCCTCAGGCACGCGTTGCAGAAAATACCGTGACAGCCGGACCAAAAGTCTTTTGCTTCTTTTCTTCAGAAAAGAAGGCCTTGCCTTGTATTGCTGGACGTCGATCGGTGCGTCCATGGCCGCCGGTATTAGGTCTTCAGTCAAAAGAACTCTCTCTTTTTGCTGCGTTGGCACCGCCTAGTGAGGCTTCGTATGCACCTGAGGTTGCCGCGTCAGCAGCCAACCCGCAACCAGCGGCGTGAAGCCGCCCGCCAGAAGCAATACAGGCGGCAGCCCGAAGCAGCACGCCAGCAGCGGGATCCCTAGAACAGCGTCGTCCGCGTCGAACAACCTGTGCGTGGACACGTCGAGCGGCCGCTGTGACGGGTGGTTGAGCTGCCAGAAAATCACCCCGGTGCTGATCGCGCCGGATACGCCCAGAAACGGCGCCCACCAGCCGAGCCAGCTACCAGTCGCACCTGCGCCGATCGCGAGCATGGCAAGTGCGTCCGCGCTGCAGTCTCCGGCAAGGTCGAAGACGTGTCCCCACCTGCTGAAACGCCCGGTCTGCCGTGCCAGCTCACCATCGGCGCGGTCCAGCAACGCAGAGACGACGAACAACACCGACCCGAGCCGGATCTCCTGCACCGAGCCCACCGAGAATGCGGCTGCAGCAACCAGCGCAGTGGCAACGCGCAGGCCGGTGACGTGGTTCGGCGTAAGCCCTGTGGCCGCCATACGTGCGACGACGGGGCGGACGAGGCGGTGGAGAAAAGTGTTATGGCTCACAATCTACACTTACCTATCAAGAGAAGTAAGCAAGCAGTTCTTTTTTGAAAAAAGAACCAAAAAACTTTTGTCTCCTGGAGTACACGCTGAGGGAAGTTCCGCGACAGCCGGAGCAAAAGTCTTTTGCTTCTTTTCTTCAGAAAAGAAGGCCTTGCTTCCTGCACACAAACCTGCGCTACGCCCGCAGCCGTCGCGACGCCCACGCCAGTAAGGCCGGCTCAAACGTCAGGCTGGACAGCAGCGTGCACGCCAGGCTGACCAGCAACAACGCACCCATGCTGGCCGTGCCAGGATGTTTCGAAAGGGCGAGCGAGCCGAACGCAGTGGCCGTGGTCAGCGCCGAGAACAGCACCGCGCGCGCAGTCGCCGAGCCGAGCGGTGCGGCCAGCCCGGCGCGCCAGTTCATCACGAAGTACACGTTGAACGACACGCCGACGCCCAGCAGCAGCGGCAGGGCGATGATGTTGGCGAAG
>CAXUIR010000132.1:0-6806 GCA_964251005.1 uncultured Acetobacteraceae bacterium
GACAGCCGCGACAAAAGTCTTTTGCTTCTTTTCTTCAGAAAAGAAGGCCTTGCTTGCTTCGGAACGGTCAATCTCCAGGTCCGTTGATACTACTGGGAGACAGAAGGTGTTCGTCGTGTGTGGGGTGGGTTGCGGCGGCGAGAAGCATAGGCCGAGTCATGGCTGGCCAGTAGGCGCCGGGCTGGACGAAGCGCCGCCCCCGCGCCGTTCGCTGGCGACCGCCACGCTCTCGAAAGCAACGCATAGCGGAACGTGGCAGCGCAGCCAAAGGGCATGTCGGATTCCATGGCGGCGGGCAAACCGGCGGCATTGAACACATCCACCCAGCGTTGCTCGCCCATGATGGTCTTTTGGCCGGCGGCACCGATCGTCGCTTTCAGCTTGCCATCGTCATCCAGCGTTGCCTGGACGAACGGCATGCCGACTGCGCAACGCTCGGCGCCGATTGCGTCTTGCAGGCGCTCGGGCTGGAACGTGTTGAACATGAACTGCACACATTTGGCATCGC
This sequence comes from uncultured Acetobacteraceae bacterium, assembly GCA_964251005.1. Taxonomy (GTDB): domain Bacteria; phylum Pseudomonadota; class Alphaproteobacteria; order Acetobacterales; family Acetobacteraceae; genus BOG-908. Next base: position 509 of record CAXUIR010000132.1, read on the forward strand.
TGCGCTGCAAGGTTGGCAGCATCGTTTTCGAAATCCGGCAAGGAAGGTAGGCCTGCTTTCTCAAAAAGAGCAGCAAAAAACCTTTGCTCCTGCTGTCGCGATGGCTCTGCAACGCGCGCCTAAGGGAACAAAAGTTTTTTGGTTCTTTTTTTCAAAAAAAGCCGCTTGCCTTGCCTTTTCCACGTCAACACCGAGACTATTCGCGCCAACCGACCACGTCGTGGCCGCCGAACACCATGCGCCTGATGAACGGCTCTGCCAGGCCGGAGCTGAAACCGAAAGGAGGCGCGCTCGCCTCGTTCAGGCGACTCATCTGCTCCGCACCGATGCGGATGCCCGCCGCGGCGATGTTGCTCTCCAACTGCGACGGCTTGCGCGCCCCGATGATCGTTGAGGCCACGCCTGGACGCGCCATGGCCCATGCGAGCGCGACCTGCGCTGGCGGCTGCTCGAGTTCAGCGGCAACCGCCTTGAGCGTGTCGAGAACATCCCAGTTCCGGTCTGTGAATTTGCTGCTGCCAAATGGGTTGGCGCTGCTGAGCCGACCGCCGTTGCCGGTGTCTGTACGGTCGTACTTACCGGTCAGGAACCCTCCAGCGAGGGGGCTCCAAGGCACGACCCCCATGCCGGCCTCGTGCGCGGCTGGGACGTGCTCGCTTTCGACGTCACGCGCGACGAGCGAGTACTCGACCTGCATGGCGATCGGGCCCGGCACGCGTCGCTCGGCGGCGATCGTGGCGGCCTTCATCGCTACCCAGGCGGGCATGTCGGAGAGGCCGAAGTAGCGGATTTTGCCGGCTCGCACGAGGTCCCCCAGGGTCTGCACGATCTCCTCGACCGGCGTCACGCCGTCCCAGATGTGCATCCAATACAGGTCGACGTAGTCGATGCCGAGCCGCTTCAGGGACGCGTTCAGGGCGCGATGGATGTTCTTTGCGCCAGCACCCCCGGCGTTGGGGTTGCCGCCGCCCGCCTGGGTCGCCGAGAGCGGGCTGGCGGACCCGTTGAAGGCGAACTTGGTCGCCAGCACGATCTCGTCGCGCGCGCTGCTCTCGCTGATGAAGCGCCCCACCATCTCCTCGCTGGTACCGCCCGAGTAGATGTCGGCCGTGTCGACGAAGTTGCCGCCGGCAGCGCGGTAGGCGTTGAAGATGGCGCGCGATGCGTGCTCGTCCGCGCCCCATCTATCCTGGCCGAACGTCATGGTGCCGAGCGCCAGCGGGCTGACGACAAGGCCGGAGCGGCCAAGGGTGCGAAAAGCGGTCAGGGACATGGGTGAGCAACTCTCATAGCGATCGATATGAAAGTTATGGTAGGTAGGCTCGCATGGAGTCAACACTTTCATAGTGACCGTTATGGAAGCAGATGTCGCGCCGAGGCGCCGCCGGATGGGCCGGCCCCTATCGTTCGACCGGCACGCCGCGCTCGAACAAGCCATGCTTGCCTTCTGGCGTTCCGGCTACGAGACAACCTCGGTTGCCGACCTCACCACGGCCATGGGGATCACCGCGCCGAGCCTGTACACGGCATTCGGCGACAAGCGGCAGCTCTTTCTGGAAGCGGTGCGGCTATATGCCGGCGACCCCGACGACATGGCGCGCGCGATCGAGGGCGCATCGACGGCGTTCGATGCCGCCCGCACGATGCTGGTTGCCGCAGCACACGCCTATACGGGCGACCTGACCCCGCGAGGCTGCCTGCTGGCGAGCGCTACGGCAAGCGGCTCAGGCGCATCGGCGGACGTTCAGGAAATCGTGGCCGGCGTGAGAGCTGAGGTCGAGCGGCTTCTTCGTGCAAGGGTGGCGCGAGACGTCGAAAACGGGCTCCTGCCTCACAACACCGACGCGGTCGCTTTGTCGGGGCTCGTCATGGCCGTGACACAAGGTTTGTCGGTGCTGGCGCGCGACGGCGCGGACCGAGGCCGACTGCTCAGGATCGTCGACGCTGCGCTCGCTGCCTGGCCGGCAATGGTTACGTAGAAATCGGTCTTCCTTGGGTGTTCCCGTCTCCTGCCATCGTTTGAACGTGACGTGGGACCTATTCAGCTCATCGTGTTCGATAGGTTGCTGAAACCGGGCAAGTTTCACAGCGGCGGGGGAGCGCCTTCACGTCCATATACCGGCCCGCGTTTAGGCTGACGCCGCATAGCAAGGAAGGCCTTCTTTTTTGCAAAAAAGAAGCAAAAAACTTTTGCTCCGACGCCTGCGCGACCGTGGGGCTTGATTCTGCCAGTGTGTGTGCTTGCATCAGTATGCTCGCCTTGTTGCAGGCGTGGGGATGAGAGTTTTCAGTCTTTTTTGGCAAAGAAGGTTTGCATCCCTTTCAGCCTCGAATCGCGCTCCCTGCTGTCGCGATGGTTCTGCAACGCGCGCCCCAGAAGACAAAAGTTTTTTGGTTCTTTTTTTCAAAAAAGAACCGCTTGCCTTGCCTCGCCTGGCCAAGGTCAACACCGAGGTGTCTCCGGCATAAAGAAACGAATGGCGGCCTTCGTTGCGCGATGAACCGGCGAACGCGATTGGGCGCAGCGGTGAGTTGCCGACCGCTATAGGTAAGGATCGGTTAGTGACTGGACGGCAGCTCAGGGTGTCCGGGCTGTTCGCTGCTGCGTCAGCCGGCTGGCGCTTCTATTGCGCCAATACCGCCTGCACGAGCGCGGCCCCTTTCGCGTAAGGCGGGTAGAACGCCTCGATCATGTCCCCTTCGCCGCGCACGAAGACCCCGCGCGGGTTGGAGAACTCGCGGAACCCCTCAATGCCGTGGTGACGTCCCATGCCGCTGTGGCCGGAGCCGCCGAAGCCCATCGATGGCAGCGCGCTCTGCATGGCGCAGGTGTTGACGGCGGCACCGCCCGAGCTGGTGTGGTCCAGCACGTGGTCGGTGGTGGCCGGGTCGTCGCCGAAAACGTACAACCCGAGCGGCCGCTCGCCTGCGTTGATCGACGCGATGGCGGCGTCCAGTTCGTCGTAGGCCACAACAGGCAGAATCGGGCCGAAGATCTCCTCGTGCATGATGCGCAGGTCCGGCGCGGGATCGATGACGAGCGAGATGGGCATGCGGCGGCCATCGCGGTCGATCGCATCGTTCTGCTCGAGCGTCACGATGGTGCTCTGGCGCTGGCGGGCCTCGTCCAGCAGCACCTCAAGACGATCGAGGTGGCGGTCGGAGATGATGCCGGTGCACTCGCTGCCCCGGGCGTAATCGGGTGCCGCTTCGGCGATGAACGCTCGCGCGTGGTCCACGAAGGTTTGCAATTCGCGCCGGGGGACCATGGCGTAGTCCACCGACACACACATCTGGCCGCCCTTGATCATCTTGGTGCCCAGCACGGATTCCACGTTGCGGCGCGTCACCGAGCCTGGGGTGAGCACGGCCGGGCACTTGCCACCGAGTTCCAGGGTGACGGGGGTGAGGTTTTGCGCGGCGGCGGCCATCACCAGGCGCCCGACCTCCGGGTTGCCGGTGTAGAGCAGGTGATCCCACGGCAGCGCCGAGAACGCGCGCGCGAGGTCAAGCCCGCCTTCGGCCACCGTGACGAGCGTGGCGTCGAAGGTTGCGGCCACCATCTCGGCCAGCAGCGCAGCGCAGGCCGGCGTGTATTCCGACGGCTTGACGATGACCCGGTTGCCGGCGGCCAGCATCTCCACCATTGGACCCACGGACAGGTCGAACGGGAAGTTCCACGGCACCATGTTGCCGACCACACCTTTCGGCTGGTTCTGCACGTAGGCGCGCGAGGTGCCGAGCAGACCGGGATCGGTTTCGCGCGGCTGCGGCGCCATCCAAGCCTCGAGGTGTTCGGAGACGTAACGCGCGCGGCCGAGCGGGCCCAGCACCTCGATGAGGTCCGAGGCGGGCACGGGATGCGCGCCGAAATCCTGTGCGAGAGCGGCGCTGATCCGCTCGCGGTTGGCGGCCAGCATGCCCATCAGCGCGGCCAGGCGGCTGCGGCGTTCCTGCAGCGACGGGTTGCGGTCGGCGTTAAAGGCGTCTCGTTGCGCCTGGAAAGCGGCTCGGAGTTTCTCGATCGCTGTGGCGTCGTTGGCCATTTTTTTCTCCCTTAAGAAAGCAAGCAGTTCTTTTTTGAAAAAAAGAACCAAAAAACTTTTGTCCCTGGAGTACACGCTGCAGGAAACGCCGCGGCAGCAGGACCAAAAGTTTTTTGCTTCTTTTTTCAAAAAAGAAGGCTTTGCCTTACTCCTTCATCATCGCCAGCAACGCCGTCCGCTCCTCACGCACCGCCTCCGGCTGCTGCACCGCCTGCACGTCGAACTCCTTGAGTTCCTCCGGCACGTACCAGTGCAGCTTGTCGTGATGATAGGCGCGCCACACCGTCTCGGCGACCTCCACCGGCCGTACCAGGCGCCACATCCCGTCCGGCGGCGCCATCTTGCGCATGGTGTCCGACAGGATGGGCGTGTCGATCAGGCCGGGCAGCAGGTCGGACGCGCGGACGCCGAAGCGCTTGAACTCGATCGACAGCGCTTCCGTTAGGCCGCGCACCGCGTGTTTGGTGGCGGAGTACACCGCGATGCCGGCGGTGCCGAAGATGGAGGACGACGACGAGTTGATCAGGCATAGCGCGCCCGGCGTAGCGCGCAGCAGCTTCACGGCCGCGCGCGTGCCGATCATCACGCCGAGGAAGTTGACGCCGACGACTTTCATGATGTCGGCCCAGGCCATCTCGTCGAACAGCCCGCCGATGGCGATGCCGGCGTTGCTGAACATCAGGTCCAGCGTGCCGCCGGTGGCCTGCCCGAAACCGGTCATCGCAGCGTCGAAGGCGGCCGGGTCGGTCACGTCCAGCGTGGCGAAGATGCCGTTCTGGTCGCCGATCTCGGCTTTCAGGCTGTCCAGGCCTGCAACGTTAACATCGTAGGCGCCGACGAACCAGCCGCGGGACGCGAACAGCCTGGCGGTGGCAAGCCCCATGCCGCTGGCGGCACCGGTGACGAAGATGGATTTACGGCCGTTCGACTGGCTCATGGTCCTATGCGTCCTGTGTCTGACGGACAGGCTTGCCGTCGAGTTCGAGGCCGGCAAAATCGCCTTCCTCGCGCCATTTTGCCAGCAGTTCGATAAAGGCGACCGGGCCGGGGCCGTAGGGAAAGCTCCTGGCCACGGCTTCGGACATGCCGCGGCCTTCGTTGTTGTAGTAGCCGGGCGTGCAGCTCTCCAGGAACTGGCGGCGGCCCTCGCCCATCTTCACGATGGTCTGCACCCAGTCACGCTCGGCGGCCTCGCCCGTCTCCACCGTGCGTATGCCGTGCTGCACGCTGTAGCCCACGATGTGGGCGATGTGCTTGGCCTGCTCGCTGAGCATGTGCGGGAAGTTCGGCGACATGCCAGATTGCGCCTGACTGATGACGAAGCAGTTGGGAAACCGCCGGCTGTGCATGCCGTGCAGGGTGGCCAGGCCGGCCGACCATTTCTCGGTCAGCGAGATGCCGTCCACGCCGTGCATCTCGAAGCCGGAGCGCTTGGAATAGTCGGTGCTCACCTCGAAGCCGGTGGCGAAGATCAGGCAGTCCAGCTCGTATTCCTGCCCGGCGACCACGACGCCGTTCTCGGAGATGCGCTCCACGCCGCGGCCGGCGGTATCGACCAGCGTCACGTTGGGCCGGTTGAACACGTCGAGATACTCATCGTGGAAGCACGGGCGCTTGCAAAACAGGCTGAACCACGGCTTCAGCGCCTCCGCGGTGGCCGGATCCTGCACCAGGCTGTCCATGCGGGCGCGTATCTCGACCATCTTTTCGGCGTCCGCCTGGGCCAGCAGCGCCATGAAGTTCGCACCTGGATCCTTGGCCAGTTTCTCGCGCACCTTGCGGGCAAGCGAGGTCCAGCCGTCGGCTACCTCGTCGGGGGTCTGCAGGTGGCCGGCCATCTGCTCGGTAAAATTGGCCATGCGGCGCGCCTGCCACCCCGGCGTGAGGCTAGCCGCCCACTCCGGGTCGGTGGGCGCGTTGTTGCGGGCATCCACCGAGGACGGCGTGCGCTGGAAAACGTAGAGGTGCTTGGCCGAGCGCGCCAGCGGAGGCACGCATTGTATGGCGGTGGCGCCGGTGCCGATGATGCCGACGCGCTTGTCGGCCAGACCCGTCATCGGCTCGGTGGCCGACCCGCCGGTGTAGGCGTAATCCCACCGGCTGGTGTGAAAGTTGTGGCCGCGGAAGCTGCCGAGGCCGGGGATGGCCGCAAGCTTCGGCTTGTTCAGCGGGCCGGTGGCCAGCACCACGAAGCGGGCGCGCACGTGATCTCCGCGGTCGGTGCGTACCTGCCAGGTTGCGGCCGCCGCATC
>CAXUIR010000133.1:0-4203 GCA_964251005.1 uncultured Acetobacteraceae bacterium
GCGCCGGGTAGACGGCGCCGTAGCCGCCCGGCGCGCGCGCCTCGCGGCGGCAGATGAACACTTCCTCCTCCGGGTGGCTGACGATGGCGAAGCCCGCGCTGCGCAGCATCGCCGCCGAGCAGGCGCGGTTGGGCGCCCACCAGTTGGTGCAGTCCTGCGCGTAGTCGTGCTCGATGAAGTGCAGCTTCGGGTAGCCGGGCGCGTCGAAATGGTCCTGCTCCCAGAACGCGTAGTCCGGTTTTACGTCCGCCACCTCGGGGCTGCCGCGCTGCATGGACTGGAACACCAGCAGGTTGCGCGCCGCGTGCTCGTGGATCAGGTCGAGTGCAAGCAGCGGGTGGCGAAGATGGTAGAACACACCAATGAAGAACACGACGTCGAAGCGCTCGCGCAAAGCACCCACGTCGTAGACCGACATCTGGCGGAACTCGACGTCGAGCCCCTCCACCTCGGCGGCGAAGCGGGCCTGGGCGAGGTAGTCCGCGTCGAAGTCGATGCCCAGCACGCGGTCCGCACCGCGGCGCTTCATCTCCATGGTGTAGAAGCCGCCGTTGCAGCCGATGTCGAGCACCGACTTGCCGGTAAGGTCGGCGGGGATGTCGTCGGCAAAGCTGCGCCACTTCACGCGGGGAAAGTCGCCCAGGAAGTGGTCCGGCGCGGTCTGCACGCCGCGCAGGCTGAGGTTGTGGAACCAGGGTCCTAGCGCCTGGGCGCGCGCCCTGATGGCATCTTCGGTCCAGGTGGCGGGCGTGGCGTCGTCAGGCATGAAGCTGGGAGCTCTCCGGTTCGGCCTCCTGCTGGCCGCCCAGCAGGTGCACCGCCTGCCGATAGCCGTGCAGCGTGCCCACGTCCACGTAGCGGCTTCCGGCGGGCACGCCCCAGGCGCAGCCGCCGGCCTCCAGCCAGGCGTTCACCAGCGTGCCCACGTACTCGTCGGCGCACCCGCGGAGCTGCCACAGCGCGTGCAACTCGTGCAGCACCTGGCCGGGCAGGGCGAAGGCGCCCCAGACCCATTGCGTGCCGGCGCCCGGCTGCTTGACGACGATGCGCTGCACCCGGCCGGCCGCGTCCAACTGCACCGCGTCGAACAGCTCCGGGTGCTCCACCGGGAACAGCAGGAAGCTGCACCGCCCCGCCGGCAGCCGGCACAGCGCGTCGGCCGGAAACCAGATCGTGTCCGGCAGGCCGACCACCACCATCTCGTCGCGCGGGATCAGCGGGAGCGCGCGGAAGATCGCGTCGCACAGGCCGCGCGCCGCGTCCTGCACCACGTAGGCGAGCGACATGGCGCCGACAGCACCGCCGAAATAGGCAAGTATGTCCGACTTGGCGGGCGAGATCACGAAGCACAATTTGTCCACGCCGGCGCGCGCCATGCGCTCGACCAGGTACTCGCTCACCGCGCGCGGCCGTTCCACGCCGTTGGCGTCGCGCCGGCTGCCCACCGGCAGCAGCTCCTTGGAGAACGCCAGCGGCTGGATGCGGGTGCCGTTGCCTGCAGCCGGAATGATGCCCCACATCGGCGGTCAGGCCTCCACCGCGGCCGCGCTCTCGAACAGCCCGACCAGCGTTCGGGCACGGTGGGCTGCGGTGTGTTCGCCCAGCACGCGGTCGCGCGCGCGGCCGGACATCGCGCGTAGCGCGTCCGGGCTGGCGTCCAGCGCGTCCAGCGCACCGTCCGTGGTGGACGCCACGATGATCTCCCGGCCCGGTTCGAAGAAAGCGTCGAGCCCCGGCCAAGTGTCGCTCAGGATGGGCGTGCCGCAGGCGGCCGCCTCGAACAGCCGGCCCGATGGGCACCACCCCATGCGCGCCATCGCCGCGCGAGTCACGTTCAGCGTCATGCGCGACGAGCTATAGAAGGCCGGGTGCTCCGGCGGCGGCAGGTGGCGGACGAAGAAGATGTTCCGCGTCCAGGGGAAGTCCTGCGGATACTGCGCGCCGCCGATGACGAAGCGGCTTGCCGGCCGCGCGCGTGCCGGCGCCACGAACAGGCTGGCCAGCATGTCCTGCCGGTCCGCCGCGTAGGTGCCGAGGTAGGACAGGTCGGCCTGATAGGCGGGCTGGGGGGGCACCGGCCGGTAGACCGACGGGTCTGCCCAGCCGTAGAGCGCCGCGGTGCGCCTGGCGCCGAGCCGGGTGCGCAACGCCTGCAGCGCGGGGCCGCCGGTGTAGCTGAGCACCAGGTCGAAGTCCGCCAGCCCGCCGGGGCCGATGTAGGGGACGGGTTCGTGCGCTTCCAGCCGGTCCAGGGTGACGGGCGTGTCGAGGTCGTAGAAGCAGCGCAGGGCGGCCCGGCTGTCGCCGACCAGGGCGGTGGCGGCCAGCGCATCCGGACAGAAAGAGGTGACGATGGCGACGTCCGCCGCGTCGGCCGCTTGCCTGGCCCGGTGCGCTACCTGGGACCATTCCGGGTAGAGGACCAGGTCTGCGCCGTCGTCGAGGCCGGCCAGGTCGCGGTTCTGCGCGTAGTAGGGCACGTCGAGTTCGAAGAAGGTGACGCGGTGGCCGGCAGCGCACAGAGCGGCGATCAGGCCGCGCCAGAGGGTGGCATGGCCGTTGCCCCAGGACGAACTGACGGACAGGCCAAAGATAACTAGGCGCATCAAGCGGTTCTTTTTCGAAAAGAAGAACCAAAAAACATGTGGCTTCTTGGGTACGCCGTGCGCAAGTGTCCGCGACAGCCGGACAAAAGTCTTTCGCTTCTTTTCTTCAAAAAAGAAGGCCTTTCTTCCTTGGCTTCCCGCGTCCTCCGCAACGGCCTGACATACCTGTAAGTTCCCCGGCCAACAGCTCCGCCAAGTCCTGCAACGACGTCACGACGGCGCAGCAGCGTGAGAGCGCGTCGGCCGACGGCGCCACCGCGTCCGGCACCATCACCACCATCATCGCCGCGTCCGACGCCGCAAGCACGCCGTGATGCGAGTCTTCCACCGCCAGGCAGCAGGCGGGTGCCACGTTCATGTGGGAGGCAGCCGCCAGAAAGCTGTCCGGAGCGGGCTTGCCGGCGGCCACGTCGTCACGGCTGACGACCGAGGCGAACCGACCGGCCAGCCCCGACCGCGTCAGCTGTGCGGCAGCGGTGGCGGCGCTGGCGGAGGTGGCGACGGCGCAGGGAATGCCTGCATCGGCAAGTTGGTCGAGCAGGAACACCGCGCCAGGCTTGATCGCCACGCTGTCTGCCGCGAGAAGCGACCTGTGCCGGTAGTAGGCGCGGAAGAAGGGCTCCACGTCGAAGCCCGGGCCGATCATGTCCGGCAGCAAAAGGCGGCGGGTGGTGCTCGGCAACCCGACGATCCGGTCGTAGGCGGCTTCTGGGAGGGTGTGGCCGCCTTCGGTCAGCGCCGCGTAGAAAGCGCGCCGATAAGGCAGTTCGGTGTCCAGCAACGTGCCGTCGAGGTCGAACACCACGCCACGGACAGGACGGGGCAGGTGGTTGCCCGGCCCGCTCCGGCCTGCGCCCTGGCGGCGCCCGGCGGCGTCGGCTTCGTCTTGATCCATCCACGCTCACGCTTGTCGGAGTGTCAGAAGGAGGTCAGCTATTCCACCTTCGCCAATACATGCAACGGATTGGAGCGGCTTCACTGTTGCAAGCAAAGCAAGCAAGGCCTGCTTTTTTGAAAAAAAGCAGCAAAAAACTTTTTGTCCCTGCGGTCGCGCTGGTTCTGCAGCGCGCGACAGCCGAGACAAAAATTTTGGTTCTTTTTTTGAAAAAGAACCGCTTGCTTTCCTTTATGCAGCCAGCTTGTTGATGCGATTTTCGGCGATAGCGGACAGCTTCTTGTCTGCCGCCTTTTCCTCCTCCAGCGTCTGCTGCAGCATGCTCGCGGCGTCCTGGTGGCCGAGCTGCCTGGCGAACGCGATCAGCGTGCCGTAGCGCGTCATCTCGTAGTGTTCGATAGCCTGGGCAGCGGACAGCATCGCCGCGTCGCGCACGCTCTCGTCGCCACAGTCGGAGATGATTTCCTTGGTTTCGGACAGGATGCCGTCCATCGCGGCGCAGGTGACGGCCTTGGCCGGCTTGCCCAGCAGCTGAAACACCTGCTCGAGTCGTTGCACCTGGTTCTGCGTCTCTGCCAGGTGGCTCTGGAAGGCCTGCTTCAGCTCGGGTTGTGGGCCTTTTCGATCATCGTCGGCAGGTTCTTCACGATCTGATTTTCGGCGTAGTAGATGTCCTGCAGCGTGTGGGTGAACAGGTCGTCC
>CAXUIR010000133.1:4213-6774 GCA_964251005.1 uncultured Acetobacteraceae bacterium
TGATCGGCGTGCTGAACAGGCCCATGAGGCGTCTCCGTTGCTGGTTGCAGGCGTAGCAACGCACAAGCGATGAGCCGGCTCGGCCTGATCGAGACGAGTTGAGAACCGCTCCGTTCAGCTTCCGGTTGATCACCGGCGTCCGTACTTCGCGTGATTTGGGCATTCTGGGGCACCAGAAAGAAAGCAAGCAGTTCTTTTTTGGAAAAAGAACCAAATAACTTTGACTCCGCTGTCGCGCGCTCGCCGGAAGGAATCGCGACAGCGGAGGCAAAAGCTTTTTGCTTCTTTTTCTCGAAAAAGAAGCGCTTACGCTTTCTTCCCTAAAAACGGAGTCAAGCGGCGTCTCCCGACGACGCTGGCAGGCCGATGTCGGTGCGGTGGACGCCGCCGGGCACGTTTATCACGGCCAGCGCGGCGTAGGCGGATGCGCGGGCGCTGACCACGTCCGCGCCGGTGCCGCACACGCTCAGCACCCTTCCGCCGGCGGAGACCAGGGCGCCATCCCGCATCTCGGTGCCGGCGTGGAAGACGGCCGCGTGCTGCACGCCGGCCGCGCGGTCCAGCCCCGTCACCGGCGCACCTGGGGTGACAGCGCCGGGGTAGCCGGCGGCGGCCAGCACGACGGCCACGCAGGTGACATCCAGCCAGCGCAGGGCGAGGTGGGCCAGCCCGCCGTCGCAAGCGGCGAGCAGCGCGGTCAGCAGGTCGGACTGCAGGCGGGGCAGGATCACCTGGGCCTCGGGGTCGCCCAGGCGGACGTTGTATTCGATCAGCCGCGGGCCGTCCGCGGTCAGCATCAGGCCGGCGAACAGGACGCCGCGGAACGGGGTGCCGCGCGCCGCCATCTCGCGCAGGGCCGGGCGGATGAACACGTCCATCGCCGCCTGCTGCGCGCTGGGCGGAAAGCCGGGCGGCGGCGAGACCGCGCCCATGCCGCCGGTGTTGGGGCCCTGGTCACCGTCCTGGGTGCGCTTGTAGTCCTGGGCGGCGCCGAGCAGCACCGCCTCGGTGCCGTCGCACAGCGCGAACAGGCTGACCTCCGGGCCGTGCAAGCGCTCCTCGATGACCAGGTTGGCGCCGGCCTCGCCGAAGCGGCGGGCGCCCAGCATGTCGCGAACGGCCGCTGCCGCTTCGGCCTCGGTCTCGGCCACTACCACGCCCTTGCCGGCGGCTAGGCCGTCCGCCTTGACCACGATGGGCGCGCCACGGCGGGCGACGAAGTCCAGCGCGGTGGCCGCGTCGTCGAACCGCTCCCAGCTGGCGGTGGGGATGGAGGCGGCGTCGCACACCTCCTTAGCGAATGCCTTGCTGCCTTCGAGTGTGGCGGCGGCGGCACTCGGCCCGCAGCAGCGGATCGCGTGGGTGGCCAGCGCGTCGGCCAGGCCCGCCACCAGCGGGGCTTCCGGGCCCGGCACCACCAGGTCGATGCTCTCCGCGCGCGCGAAGGCCACCAAAGCGGGGACGTCCAGCGCGCCGATCGGCACGTTCTGCGCGACGGTGGCCGTGCCCGGGTTGCCGGGTGCGACGAACAGCTTGGTCAGCAGCGGGGAATTGGCGATGGCCCAGGCCAGCGCGTGTTCCCGTCCGCCCGATCCCACTATCAGAACACGCATGCACCCTCGTCCCGTCTGTCCGGCGGCGCTGGCCTAGCATAGGGTTGCGCCATGGACGATGCCGCCTCGCCTGTCTGCCCGCCCGCTGACGTCCGGTTCGTCAACGGCCAGGGTTCCGTTGACCAGGGTTCAAACACTCAGCCTTCCAACGGCGGGGGGTCCAACATTCGGTCGTCCAACGACCACTCTTACATCGTTCAACCTCCCAACGACCAATTCTCCAAGACCCAATCGTCCAACGACCGGTCTGCCGGTGGCCAGACGGCCGATAACTTGCCTGTGCAAGTTCCGCGGGCCGCCCCGCCCGGCGACGGGGTCGGCGGGCCAGCCGCGGCGCCACCGCGCAGCAACGTCCCCGAGTACACGGTGGGCGAGCTGTCCGGCGCCATCAAGCGCACGCTGGAAGGCGCCTTCGGCCGCATCCGGGTGCGCGGCGAGATCACCGCGCTGAAGCTGTACGGCTCCGGCCACGCCTACCTCAGCCTGAAGGACGAGGGCGGCAAGGTGCGCGCGGTGATCTGGAAGTCCACCCTGCCGCGGCTGGGCCTCCGCCCGGAGAACGGCGTGGAGGTGATCGCCACCGGCAAGATCTCCGCCTACGGCGACCGCAGCGAGTACCAGCTGGTGATCGACCGGCTGGAATACGCCGGTGCCGGCGCGCTGCTGGCCCGCATCGAGATGCTGCGCCAGCGCCTGGCCGCCGAGGGCTTGTTCGACGCTAGCGCCAAGCACGCGCTGCCGGTGCTGCCCGGCGTGGTGGGCGTGATCACCTCGCCCAGCGGCGCCGTGCTGCACGACATCATGACCACGGTGGCGCGCCGCTTCGCCCGGCCCATCCTGCTGTGGCCGGTGCCGGTGCAGGGCGAGGGGGCGGCGGCACGAATCGCCGCGGCCATCGCAGGGATGGACCGGCTGCCGGCCCACGGCGTGCCCCGCCCGGACGTGCTG
>CAXUIR010000134.1:0-6740 GCA_964251005.1 uncultured Acetobacteraceae bacterium
GGTGTGGAACGGGCCGCTGGGGGCGTTCGAAACGCATCCGTTCGACGCAGCGACGGTGGCGCTGGCGCATGCGGTGGCGGGGGCGACAAAGGCTGGGCATTTGCGGTCGGTGGCGGGCGGCGGTGACACGGTGGCGGCGCTGAAGCATGCGGGCGTGGTGGACGACATCAGCTACGTGTCGACCGCGGGCGGAGCGTTTCTGGAGTGGCTGGAGGGCAAGATGCTGCCGGGCATTTTGGCGCTGGAGTCTCTGGAGGGGGTGATCCTTCCGGGGTGACGGTGGTCTGCGAGGGTTGGTGGAGCTGAGTGAGAGGTGTCAAAAAGGTTAATCGTGCCGTTGATTTCGGTTGATCGCTGATGAAAAATTGCTCATGGTCGTGACATGGACAGCAAACTCTTGCGGACCTGTTATGTTTTGGGCACGGTCTCAGCGCCTTTCATGCTGTGCGCTGCGGCGCCGGACACATCGCCCGACAGCATGCATGTCGAGATCAACGACGTGGGTCCGCTGGCGCAGCCGGCGCCTGCCAAGACGCTGACTTTCCAGAACGCGATCTACCAGGCGGCGCCGGTGCCCAACCAGGACGTGGAGGCGCCACACGGCGCGGTCCGGCAGGAGGCGCAACTTTCGCCGAAGCTGCTGTCTCCGAAGCTGCCCTACCAGGGGGATGGCTACTCGTACGGGTCGAGCCAGGAGACGGCCATTGACAACCGCAAGGCGGCTGCGGCGGGGCTGGGGCTGAGCGTTCCGGTCAACTGAGGCAGCGGTTACTGGCTCCCCGCGGTGGCCTTCGTTTTTTGGCGTTTTCGGTCCGGGTGTTGGTCTGGCGGCGGGCTCCTACGACTTCATGGCGAGGCAAGCGGTTCGCCTCACACATACATCCAAATGATTGTGGCGGGGTTAATCCTGCTAGTTGGGCTTGCGTAGGGGGCACGGGCATACTCCGTGGCCTTTCCGGGGGCTGACCGATTAGGCAGAAGCAAGGCCTTCTTTTTCGAGAAAAAGAAGCAAAAAGCTTTTGCTAGGGCTGTCGCGGACTTTTCCACACGGCGCGCTCACGGGAATAAAAGTTTTTTGGTTCTTTTTTCAAGAAAGAACTGCTTCCTTTTCCTTACTGTTGAAGAAGACGCTTCGTTCGCGCGTCGACGGTGCATCGTTGTCGGGCCGTTCATCTTTTCCGCTTAGACTGGACCGACCGCTCGCGACCTTATAGTCATGCTGCGGTGCAGCAGGAATATCCTGGTGCGTATGGGCGAGTGCCGGTTGCCGCTGCCTGGCGAGGCGCGGTCCGCCGCTTCTATGTGGGTTCGTTGCGTGACTGCCTTGCCAAGAAAGCTTCTTCCTCTGGCCGCCGATCGGCTGTGCACCGCGGGGAACCTTGCGGCGGCTTCCGATTGTGCCAGCGTGTCTCGGCCGGCGGCTGAGCGGGGTTGGGCCGTGCACGCGCAGCCGAGCGCACCAGGGCAGAAAGCGTCGCCGGCGCTGCTGACCATGCTGCTGGTGGTGTTCATCAACCTGCTGGGCTTCGGCGTGGTGGTGCCGCTGCTGCCGTTCTACGCCCGCAGCTTCGCGGCGCCGCCTTGGCAGATCGCGCTGCTGTTCAGCGCCTACTCGATCGGTTCGTTCTTCGGCGAGCCGTTCTGGGGACGGCTGTCAGACCGGATCGGGCGCAAGCCGCTGCTGATGTCCACAATCAGCGGCAACTGCCTGTGCTACCTGGCGCTGGCGTTCGCGCCCAACATCTACGTGGCGTTCCTGGTGCGGCTGCTGGGCGGGGCGGCGTCGGGTAACGGCTCCGTCGTGCAGGGCTACATCGCCGACGTGACGCCGCCGGAGGAGCGGGCCGGCCGGATGGCCTGGCTGGGAGCGGCATACAACCTCGGCTTCATCGTCGGGCCCTCGATGGGCGGCCTGCTGGCGCGGACGGACGCTGGGCCGGCGGGGTTTCGGATCCCGCTGTTCGCAGCGTCCGGGCTGGCCGCGATCTCGGTCTGTCTAATCGTGCTGTTCGTGGCTGAAAGCCGGCAGCCGCGCGGCGCCGGGTTCGTGCAGCCGGGCCGGCGGGCGATGCTGGGCCGGGCGCTGCGCCACCCGGCGATCTCCCGGCTGATGCTGTTGACCTTGTTGTCCGGCTTCGCGTTCACCGCCATCGAGGCGACGTTCGGCTTCTGGGGCGCGGCCCGGTTCGGCTGGGGGCCGCGGCAGATCGGCTTCGTGTTCTTCTTCGTGGGCATGGTGGCGGCGCTGGCGCAATCGCAGCTGACCGGGCGGCTTTCGCGGCGGTTCGGGGCAACGCGCATGCTCGCCTGCGGCATGGCGCTGACAGTGTGCGCCACCGCGCTGCAACCGTTCTCGCCCGGGTTTGCGGTGACCACGATGTTAATGGCGTTGATGGCGCTAGGGCAGTCGGTGGCGGGTCCGAACGGGTCGGCGCGGAGCTCGCGTATAGGCGAGGCGTACTACCAGGGACAGTTCCTGGGGTTGAACAACGCGACGGCGGCGTTGGCGCGGGTGGCGGGGCCGCTGGCGGGGCAGTTGGTGTTTGCGGATGTTGCGGTGAACGGACCGTTCGTCATGGGGGCATGCGTGGTTCTGCCGGCTATGTTGTTGCCGTTGAGCGTCGGAAGAAGGAAGGCCTCTGCTTTCGAGAAAAGGCAGCAAGCCCTCGTCCCAGCTGTCGCGGACGGCTGAAACGAGTCGCCTCACCCGTCGGAATTCCAGCGACAAAAGTTTTTTGGTTCTTTTTTTTAAAAAAGAACTGCTTTCTTACTTCCGGGAGACTCCATGCGCCAACTGATCGCCGGAAACTGGAAGATGAACGGGCTGACGGCGGAGTCCGCTGCGCTGGCCGCCGCCTTGCGCGACCAGACGCCGGACCTGGGGTGCGACCTCCTGGTATGCCCGCCGTTCCTGCAGATACCGATGGTGGTGGACATTCTAGGCGACACGGGCGTGGCGGTTGGCGGCCAGGACTGCGCGGCCGAGCCGTGCGGCGCACATACCGGCGACGTGGCGGCGGAAATGCTGGCCGATGCCGGGTGCAGCGCGGTGATCCTGGGCCACTCGGAACGCCGGCACGCGAGGGGAGAGACCAGCGCGCGGGTGCGCGCCAAGGTGCAGGCGGCGATGCGGGCCAGGCTGCTGCCCATCGTGTGCGTCGGCGAGACTGAGGCCGAGCGGGATGCCGGGCGCGAGGAGCAGGTGGTGAGCCGGCAGCTGCTCGAAAGCCTGCCGGACGGGTTCGCCGGCGTGCTGGCCTACGAGCCGGTGTGGGCGATCGGCACTGGGCGTGTGCCGGAGGTTACGGACGTGGTGGCGGTGCACAGGCTCATTCGGGCGGGTCTGGTGTCGCGGTTGGGTGCCGCTGGGCAGGCGATACGCATATTGTATGGAGGGTCGGTGAAGGCGGACAACGCTGCGATGTTGTTGGCGGTGGACGAGGTTGGGGGAGCGCTTGTCGGCGGCGCGTCGCTGCTGGCGGAGAGTTTCATGGCTATCGCGCGGTTAGGTTGCGGGCAGGGTGGTTTGCCTGGTCGGCAGATGGGCGATTCGGCAGAAGGGGGCGCAGCACGGGTTAAGTTGTAGTCGTGGAGCTAGCCGTCAGAATGTGCGGAGGCGTAACGAGCCGACGCACTTTGGGGGTATCGACACCATCCGGTAAATCGTTTTCGGAAGAGCGCTACTCGACCGTTGCGACGGCGCAACACACTAACAGATGGCCGTCAGCCGGGGCTTGCGGCGGGTTAGATGGTAGTGTGACGGACATCGTGCAGCGCGGCTTGGTCCAGCTCTGTGCTGCTCTGATGGGTGCGTTCACTGTGCTTGCCACCCGGGGGAGTGCTTCGCGACCAATCGTGGCTGTGAACCAAGCCATCGTCGTAGAAGTCGAAAGTAGGGGTGGCATGGGTCATCGTGGTCACTCCGTCGCGTTGGCGATGTGGAGTAATAGCGTGTAGAGAGTGGGTGTTTCACCAGCGACAGCCTCAGTTGGTTGAATGCTGTAAACTTGTACACTGATGAATCTGTGAAGTTGAAAGCTTGTAAATCGCTGTGCTTGCCAACGCTGATCGCGGTTCTGACGGAGAGGTTGATTGACGCTGTGGTTGCGCAATTTAGGCCGTCTGATTTGGCCTGGAGGGAGACGAGGCAGGTAGCGGTTGTCGTGAAGGTTAAAACATTCTCGGTCCGCTGGGCGTGCGGTCGGGAAGATGTGTGAGGTTCTCAGTCAGTGTTCGGGCCCTTAACAACGAGGGCAGTCCGGCGGAACTGCGAAAGGTGGTTGGCGAGAGTTCTACAAGAGCACCGAGGCAACGCCTTCTCATAGCACGAGACAGCAAAGATTTCGTTACCGCCGTCGAGACATTTTCCACAGCGTAAGGCCAAGGAACGGTCTCTTGGCCTTGAGAAAAGTCGCTTTTCAAGGCGCGGAGCTGCCTGGGCACCGCGTTAACCCGCCTTTTACGCCGGCAGTGTATCTCACAGGAGAACATTCGGACCGGCGGAGAGATGCTCAGGATAGTTGGTTGCGTTTTGAACCAGCATGATTACCGGCTGCTCGCGCTTGCCGCCTTCATTTGCCTGCTGTCTTGCCTGACTGCGTCTGCGCTGCTGTCCCGGGCCAGGAGTGCCGACCGCTGGCTGCGGGCGACCTGGCTGGCGATGGCCGGCGTGGAGTTCGGCGGCGGCGTCTGGTCGCTCCACTTCATCGCCATGCTGGGTTTCATGCCGGGGCTTGCCATCAGCTACGATGTCGTGGGAACGGGCTGGTCGATCGTCATCGCGGTGCTGGGTGCGTTTGCGGGGTTCGGGGTAGGGTTATCGCGCCTGCCGATCGGGATCCGTGCGATTGGCGGCGCTTGCCTGTTGGCGGCGTCCATCGGCGGCATGCATTACGTGGGCGTGGCCGCCATGCGGTGGCAGGGCAGCTTCTCGCTCGACCCGGGGCAGGTCGGCTTGTCGCTGCTTGCAGGCGGGCTGTTCGCCGCCGCCTCCGTGCTGGTGATGTCGGACCTCCGGTCGATGGCGCGGCAGTTGCTTTTGATGCTGCTGCTTTCGTTGTCGATTTGCCTGCTCCACTTCACCGGCATGTCCGCCATGTCGTTGCATCTCGGCGGCAGCGGCGGAAGCCAGCCTGGTCTGCTCGGCTCGCAGACGTTGGCTGCCGTCGTGGGCTCCATCAGCGTAGCCTTGCTGCTCATCAGCCTCTCGCTCTCCGTCATGGACCGTCACATGTCGAACCGGTCGACGATGGAGGAGGAGAGGCTTCGAAAGATCGCGCATCACGACGCGCTGACCGGCCTGGCCAACCGGGTGTTGCTCGACGTCGAACTGACGCGGACGCTGCAGCGCGCGCGCCAGCAAAACTCGGGGGCCGCTGTCCTCTGCCTGGACCTCGACAGGTTCAAGTTCGTCAACGACCTGCTGGGTCACCCGGCAGGCGACCGGCTTCTCGTCGCGATCGCCGAACGCCTGACCCGTCTTGTCCGGCGGTCCGACGTCGTTGCGCGGGTCGGCGGAGACGAGTTTGCGATCCTGCTTCCGGACGTGACCGATGCGGCGACGTGCATGGGGTTGGCGAAGCTGCTTGCCGATGCGGTTGCAGAGCCGGTCATCTACGAGGACCAGCAGATGGTGGTCGGGGTGTCGATCGGCATCGCGATGTACCCACAGGACGGACAGACAGCGCAGGAGCTGCTTCGTCGTGCCGACGTCGCCCTCTACAGGGCGAAGGAGGACAGGCGCGGCGGCGCACGGATGTTCGCGCCTGAGATGGACGCGGCGCTTCAGCACCGCCGCTTGCTCGAACGCGACTTGCGGGCGGCCATCGGAGGCAAGGAGCTGGAGGTTTACTACCAGCCGCTCGTTGGGTGCGAAGACGGGCAGGTGGAGGGTTTCGAGGCCTTGCTGCGCTGGAACCACCCGACGCGCGGCCAGATCGCACCGGCGGAATTCATTCCCATAGCCGAGGAAAGCGGGCTGATCGTCCTACTCGGCCGTTGGGTCCTCGAAGATGCCTGCAGGACAGCTTTCACTTGGGAGAAGCCGCTGCGGGTGGCGGTGAACCTGTCTCCCACCCAGTTCAAACAGGGAGACCTCGTCGAGCAGATCGCCGCGGCGCTCGGTAAGAGCGGCCTGGAGCCGAACAGGCTCGAGGTCGAGGTCACCGAGGGCGTCCTGATCGATGATCCCGGGCGCGCCGTCGCCACGCTCTCGGCGGTTCGAGAGATGGGCGTCCGCGTGTCGCTCGACGATTTCGGCACCGGCTACTCGAGCCTCAGCTACCTTCGGGTGTTCCCGCTGGACAAGATCAAGATCGACAGGTCGTTCATTATGAGCCTGGGCACAGACGAGAGATCCACGGAGATCGTGAGGTCGATCGTGATGCTGGCCCACAGTCTTGACCTCTCTGTCACCGCCGAGGGGGTCGAGACGACCGAACAGCTTGCGATCCTGCAAATGCATGCCTGCAACCAGGTCCAAGGATACTTGCTCGGGCACCCTGCCGCCGCCGGCAACATTGACGTCAGCGCGAGCGGAAACGATACCGCAACGACGGTGGCTGATGGTGCTATCGGTCGCGTAGTTGGGGGTGTTGAACTGGTGTTCTGAGAAGGGAAAACGGTTCTTTTTTGAAAAAAGAACCAAAAAACTTTTGTCTTCTTGGGCGCGTGCTGACGGAAGTTCCGGAACGGCAGGACAGCACAAAGTGACGCTCGAAGCTCGTCCGTCGTGAACCCGC
>CAXUIR010000135.1:0-6694 GCA_964251005.1 uncultured Acetobacteraceae bacterium
GTTATACCAGCGGCACTGGATGCTTGCCCTTCGACGTCCGGCAAGGAAGGCAGGGCCTGCTTTTCTGCGAAAAAAGCAGCAAACAGATTTTAATTCTGCTGTCGCGATGTTTCTGCAGCATGCGCGTCTAGGGCAAGTAAGCGTTTTCTTGTCTATTGAGAAACTGGCACTCCAGGGGATTGACGCATGCACCATGTTGGTGATGGGCGGGTCGTTCGCCGGCGCATCAAGTGACGCAAGTATTGGTTTTTCTTTCTGAGAAGCTTTACTTTCCGTAGTGCCCCAACGGCGTTCCGATGCCGGTGCACAGATCGTATCCCACCGCTGCGACGCCGGTTGCCGCGTTCGTGCAGGCGCCGGCGGTGATGTCGGTGAAGGTCGCGGCCTTGCCCCGGTTGGCGTAGATCAGCCGCAGCTCGGCGAGGCCGGAGTCGCGGAATGCGGCCGCAGTGTTGGCGATGGCGGCAAGGGCCGGACTGGCCAGGCTGGTGCCGCCGACCACCAGCCAGAACGGCGGATGGGCACCGTAGGGGACGCTGTCGTACACCCAGGCACCGGAGAGCGGGTTGGCCACCAGCGCCAAGTCCGGCGCGCCGCGATGGGCGCCCACCACCTGCGCCACGCTCTGCTGATAGCCCGGCATGGGCAGGTAGGCGCTGAGCCCGCCGCCGGAGTTCGCCCAGCTGGTCTGGCCGACGTAGTGGCCCTGCGCGGCCCGGTTCACCGTGGTGCCGCCGACGCCCACCACGTTCGGCAGGGCGGCGGGCACGCCGACGCCGGGCTCGTCCCCGGAAGAGGCGAAGAACACCACTTTGCTGCCGCGGAAATACGGCTCCATCGCCCGTTCGGCGGGGAATTCGGCGCCGGACCAGCTGTTGGAGACCTCGCCGCCGCCGGCCGCTTCCACCAGGCTTGCGGCGGTCTGCTCGGCGGCGAGGAGGTCGGCGTAGGTGCTGGACGAGGCCTCGACCAGGACGAGGGCGGCGCCGGGCGCTAGGGCGTGCGCCACCTCGGTGTCGAGCGCCTCCTCCAGCTCCCACCCGCCGGTAGGGTCCTGCGGCGGCCGGACGCCGCCGGCATACACCACGCTGAAGTTTGCGGCGGGCAGGCCGAAATGCGTGCTGTAGGTGGCGAGGTCGAGGGCCGCGTCCGGGTCGTCGTAGGCGTCCACGATGGCGATCAGCCGGCTGCCGCCCTTGGCGGTCTGAGTCAGCACCCGCGGGTTGCAGCCCGGCACCGCCTTGACCAAGCCGTAGATGCAGGCGAGCGAGGACGGCGTCTCGAACGCACCGTAGGCGGCCGCTTCGCCGGCGAGCGGGTGGAAGATGTGCACGTTGGTGTGCGCTGTGCGGCCGAGATGTTCCGGCCGCTCGACGCTGGACGCCGGCGTTACGATGGTGCCGCGGGCGGTGAACTCGATCTGCTCTCCGGCCGGGCCTTGCGCGCGGGCGCTCGCGGGGAGGCACGCTGCGAGCAATAAGGCAGAGCGGGTAGAGGCGCGCATTCGAAGCATCCGTGGGCGGCGAGGTGCCCAGGATAACAGGGGATGGTGAACGGATGGTTTCCGCGTGGGTTGGGCAGAGGGGGCCGTGCGTACGTTGGGGGAGAGAAGCAAGCGGTTCTTTTTTGAAAAAAAGGACAAAAAACTTTTGTTCTTTTGAGTAGGCGCTTGTGGAGAGACCGCGTCAGCTTCGGGAGAGTTTGGGTCTTTGACGCAGGCAGATTTCTTCGATCTGCGGGTAGATTGTGACACAAGCTGTTGTCGAATTCGATCCTGAAGTTTGCGGCAGGTATAACAGAAGGGCACCTCGAAAAATACAAATACTTCCTGGGTACCCTCAACAGAAACAATGCCTTGCACGACGGAAAACGCTGATTACGACAATTTTCGAGGTGCTCAGAAGTCTTTTGCTGCTTTTCTCCAATGCTTGCGGTGTATCGAACGTGTCCGTTCGAAACCTCGGCTTTGTGGTTTTTAGAGCACCGGAGCGCAGGGAAAACGTGTCCGATTCCGCCCGGGCGACTTTTTAAACGGACGCTGATGTCAGCGAATAGGAAATTTAACCCTACTCGCCTATGAGGAAGCAACGCCTTCTCTGCTGGAGAAAAAAGCGAGAGACATGATTGCTCACCTTGGGTCACCGACGCTAACCGATTCAAATACGATCTTCAGATCGAAGTCTTCATACCGTCATTACGTAAAGACAACTCTTTCTCTGCTCTCCGGGTCAGTCGGTTTCCCGCCCGAAGTTTCTGTCGCCGCTCCGACAGATCGCTAAGCTCCAGGGGAGTAATCACCAAAGACTTTTATTACTGCTGTCGCGAAGTCTCCTTCAACGCGCGTCTAAAGGAACAAAAGTTTTTTGGTTCTTTTTTTCAAAAAAGAACCGCTCGCTTTCCTGCGCCTGTTTGACGAAGCGCCCAAGCCGTGTCACGTGCGGTCGCATTCCGCACCCACGCGACCACACGATATTCTCAACCAGCATGAGGACCACAATGGCCGAAGCCGTCATCGTCGCTACCGCCCGCACGCCGATCGGAAAGGCGTATCGTGGCGCATTCAACGACACGCAGGGGCAGACGCTGGCCGGCCACGCCATCGGCGAGGCGGTGCGCCGCGCCGGCATCGATCCGGCCGAAGTGGACGACGTGGCGATGGGCTGCGCGCTGCAGCAGGGGTCTACCGGCTACAACGTGGCGCGGCAGGGTGCGCTGCGCGCCGGGCTGCCGGACAGCGTGGCGGGCATGACGATCGACCGGCAGTGCGGGTCTGGGTTGATGGCGATCGCGGCGATGGCCAAGGGGATCATGGCCGGCGAGCTGAGCGTGGCGGTGGGCGGCGGCGTGGAGTCGATCTCGCTGGTGCAGAACGAGCACATGAACAGCTTCCGCAGTGTGGACCCGGCGCTGTGGGAGCGTGAGCGCTCGCTGTACATGTCGATGATCGAGACGGCCGAGATCGTGGCGAGCCGCTACGGCGTCAGCCGTGCGGCGCAGGACGAGTACGCGCTGCAGTCGCAGCAGCGCACGGCGCAGGCGCAGTCCGAGGGGCGTTTCGAGGCGGAGATCATGAGTGTGACCGCCAGCATGAAGGTGGTTGACAAGGCGACGGGCGAGACCAGCAGTCGCGAGGTCACCATCAACCGCGACGAGGGCAACCGGCCGCAGACGCGGATTGAGGACTTGGCCAAGCTGCAGCCGGTGTTCAAGGGCGGCCAGGCGGTCGCGGAGGGCGCGTTCATCACCGCCGGCAACGCGTCGCAATTGTCGGACGGTGCGGCGGCGGTGGTGCTGATGGAGCGTGGCGAGGCGGAGCGGCGCGGGTTGCAGCCGCTGGGTGCGTATCGCGGGCTGGCGGTGGCGGGGTGTGCGCCGGACGAGATGGGCATCGGGCCGGTGTTCGCGATACCGAAGCTGCTGGCCAAGCATGGGCTGAGCATCGACGACATCGGGTTGTGGGAGCTGAACGAGGCGTTCGCCAGTCAGGTTATTTATTGTCGCGACAAGCTTGGCATTCCGAATGAGAAGCTGAACGTGTCCGGTGGGGCGATCTCGATCGGGCATCCTTATGGCATGTCGGGCGCGCGGATGACCTGCCACATCCTGCACGAGGGGCGGCGGCGCGGTGTTAAGTACGGCGTGGTGACGATGTGCATGGGCGGCGGCATGGGTGGCGCGGGGTTGTTCGAGATTTTCTGAGCGGCTTTGCGTGAGAGAAAGCATGGCCTGCCTTTTTGAAAAAAGAAGCGAAAACTTTTGTCAGCGCTGTCGCGAAGCTTTGCGGAAACGGGAGCAACTTAGGTAAAGGTTTTGGTTCTTCTTTCAAAAGGAGCGCTTGGTTGCTTTTGGTGTAAGCTGCGATCAAAACAACCTGAAGTTGTCCTGGGCACCTGACTCGTCGCGTAGCGATTGGTCAACTAAGGGTGATGTTGCGTTCGAGCCCCGGCAGCGTCTTCCACGCAAATCGAAACCATGGCCATCTGCCTGCCATCAGGAGGACAGACCATGGCTCACATTCTCGGACCGTCGGGCGGTCATGCTGCTGTTACCGGCACGCCGGGCGACGACTTGGTAGTCGCCTACGGCGATGCGAACACCATCACCGGCGGCGGCGGCAACGACACCATCTTTGCCACGTCAGGCAACAACAACAGCATCAGCGTGGGTACGTTATCGGACGGGCTATCCAGCCTCACCGACTATATTCGTATCGACGGGCTTAGCGACACGGTCGCCGGCGGCGACGAGAACGTCTGGCTGAGGGGTGACGCGAGCGGCGGCAGGGTGACACTCGGCGACGGCAACGACACCGTGGCGCTGGTCGGCGCGAGCAACACGCTGTCGTTTGGTTCAGGAAACAACATGATACGGGCACTCGGCGGTAACGACACCGTCCTGTTCGCCGGTTTCGCCTACAGCGGGTCCGGTGCAGCCTACACGGACAACGTCACCGTCAGCGGCGCCCACAACAACGTCACCAACGACCTGACCGGCGGCGCGCATCCCACGCTCGGCGCGCTCGACATTCAGGGCGGGTCGGGCGGCGGCACCTTCGTGCTGGGCACCACCGGCGGCACCATCGCCACACACGGCGTGGACAACTTCATCGAGGGCGGGTTCGCAGACACCAAGATCGTTGCCGGCAGCGGTTATGACACTGTCAGCCTGCAACCCGGCTACAGGGACATCGGCGGTTCCGCCTCCGTCCTGCTTGCCGGCACGCATAACCTGGTGACCGGGACGACGGGCGGCGCGGTCGTGACCGGCGGGAGCGGCTACGACACGGTCGGCCTGTCCGCAGCCGCAGACGGGGCGGCCGTCCAGGTCACCGACGGCGGCGTGCACGACAACATCTCCCTCGACGACGTGAGCAGTGCGACGGTCGATGGCGGCGGCAGCTTCGAGACCGTCTCGCTGACCAGCAGCATTGCCGACGTCACCTTTACCGGGAGCAGCGATTCGTTGACGCTCGGCGGCGGTGCGATAAACGCCGGCAACCCCGACACCTTCGTCACCGACCTCTCGCGCGGCCTGCAGATCACGCTGGACGAGGGGCCCGGCCCGTCGGTGGGTGACCTGACCATCGACGATTTCGACCCGACCGGCGTGATTACCTTCCAAGCCGGCCGCGGCGGGTTCACCAGCGCCGCCCAGGCCTTTGCCGACCTGCAGAACAACGGCAACGGCAACTACGTGTTGGCGCTGCCGGACGGCACCGGCACCATCACCTTGGTCAACGACATGCATGTCTCTGCCGCGAATTTCGCCCTAAGCAAAGGATGAGAGAGACGTAGGCGTACCGTCTACAAAAGGACCTGACCACGTCTTCCCGGCCTGCATCAAAGCCGTGCGTCGCCGGACATGCAGAAGCACTTCGAACAGCGCTGGGAAAAAAGGTTTTTGCTTCTTTTTTCAAAAAAGAAGACCTTGCTTGCTTGTCAGCGGCCAGGATTCTAGACCATTGATGTGATATCAACGGCCCTTGATCCTGACCTTTTGACGTTTGGCAAGGAAGGCGAGGCCTTCTTTTCTGAAGAAAAGAAGCAAAAGACTTTTGGTTCTGCTGTCGCGAAGGTTCTGCAACGCTCGCTTTGGGAACAAAAGTTTTTTGGTTCTTTTTTTTAAAAAGACCGCTTGCTTGCGTGCGACCGGTCAAGACCTGAGGTCGTTGATGTAAGCGGTCAGCTTTTATCGCGGCTGTCGCGGTTTTCTCCGATGAGGGCGCGACGACGGATTCAAAGTCTTTTGGTTCTTTTCTTCAGAAAAGAACTGCTTTCTTACCTCGTCTGCCCAGTGCCCACCACCTGATACCGGAAACACGTGAGCTGCTCCGGCCCAACCGGACCGCGCGCGTGGATGCGTCCGGTGGCGATGCCGACCTCCGCGCCGAAGCCGAACTCGCCGCCGTCGCAGAACTGGGTGGACGCGTTCCACATCGTAACCGCGCTGTCCACGCCGGAGAGGAACGCGGCGGCGGCATCGGGGTCTTCGGTGATGATGGCGTCGGTGTGTGCGCTGCCGAAGCGGGCGATGTGAGCGAGTGCTGCTGGCAAATCGTCCACCACGGCGACGGACAGCATGCTGTCCAGCCACTCGGTGGCGAAGTCCGCGTCGGTGGCGGGCGGCAGGCTGGGGAGCAGGGCGCGGGCGCTTGCGTCGGCGCGAAAGGTGCAGCCCAGCGCCGCAAGGTCGGCGACGAGGTGCGGCAGCAGCGCGGGTGCCACGGCAGCGTCGATCAGCAGGGTTTCAGTGGCGCCGCAGATGCCGGTGCGGCGCATCTTTGCGTTGGCGAGGATGCGACGCGCCATGTCGTGGTTGGCGGCTGCGTGCACGTAGGTGTGGCAGAGTCCGTCGGCGTGGGCCAGGACGGGCACGCGCGCTTCGGCCTGCACGCGGGTGACGAGCGAGCGGCCGCCGCGGGGGATGATGAGGTCGATGCCGCCGCTGGCGGCCAGCATGTCGGCCACCAGCGCGCGGTCGGTGCCGGGGACCATTTGCGCGCAGTCTGCCGGCAGGCCGGCGTGCAACAGGCCCTCGGTGATGGCGGCGTGGATGGCGCCGGCGCTGGCGAAACTGTCCGAGCCGCCGCGCAGGATGACGGCGTTGCCGGATTTGAGGCAGATGCCGGCGGCGTCGGCACCCACGTTGGGGCGGCTTTCGTAGATCATGCCGATGACGCCGATGGGGGCGGGCA
>CAXUIR010000136.1:0-6665 GCA_964251005.1 uncultured Acetobacteraceae bacterium
CGTTCTTGCAAAGGTACTCGATGGCGTCCTGGTCGCCCAGCCAGTCCGACCCCTTCACGGTGTCGTACATGTGCCAGCGCCAGTCGTCCTCGCCCATGTTGCCGAGCGAGGCGCCGATGCCGCCCTGGGCGGCGACGGTGTGCGAGCGCGTCGGGAACACCTTGGTCAGGCACGCCGTCTTCAGCCCGGCGGCACCGGTGCCCAGCGTGGCCCGCAGGCCGGAGCCGCCTGCCCCCACCACCACCACGTCGTAGGTGTGGTCGACGATCGTGTAGGCGGCGTGAGACGGCTTGGACATGGCGTTCATCGGTGACGAGCCTTCAGTGTGCAGCCACGGCGAGCTTGACCACCGCGACCGCAGCCATCAGGCCCAGCAGCAGGCAGACGCCCTTGGTGGCGAGGATCGCGGCCTCACGCCGCGGTATGCTGTGAATGTAGTCCTCGTAGACGACCTGCAAACCCAGGTGCATGTGGTGGAAGGTCATCGCCACCAGCGCCAGCAGCAGGGCTGCATTGAGCGGGCGCCCAGCCCAGGCGGCGATGACCGGCTGCTCGGCGCCCAGATGCGCCAGAACCGCGACGACGAACCAGACGGTGAGCGGCACCAGGGCGATGGCGGTCACCCGCTCGGCCTTCCAGTGGTGCGAGCCGGCATGCGCCGAGCCATAGCCGCGCACCCGGCCCAGCTGGCTGCGCATAATGGTGACGTGTCCCGCCTGCCCCTTGGGCTTGCTGGTGTTCATGCCCGCGCCCATCGGATCAGCCCGCAACCAAAGAGAGGTAGCCCACCACCCAAACCGCAAGAGTAGACGCTGCGGTGGCGCCCAGCACCACCCAGGTCATCGGGTTCAGGCTCGACTTGGCCAGACCGTGGCCCGCGTCCCACACCAGGTGCCGGATGCCGCCGAAGAAATGATAGAACAGCGAGGCGGTCCAGCCGAGCAGCAGCACCAGCCCTAGCGGCGAGGCGATGAAGCTCTGCACCGTGGCGAACGCGGCGGGCCCGGACGCCGCGGCCACCAGCCACCAGGCCAGCAACAGCGAGCCCACCGAGAGCGCGATGCCGGTGGCCCGGTTCATGATGGAGGCGAACATGGTGATCGGCCAGCGGTAGATGCCGAGATGCGGGGAGACCGGGCGCTGGACCAGCTTGGCCTGGCTATTTCTAGCCACCAGCAAGGCTTCGCGGATATCGTTCATCTCGGTGCGGACTCCCTGCCTGTCGGGGCGGCTCTCGCGCGTGGTGCGGTGCAGCGTGGATAGGTCATAGGTCTTATGGGGTCAACGCGCGGACTGGCTAGAGGGGCGCTGCTTGTTTCGGTGCTGGCCGGCGGCTGCGCGCGGCAGTGCCCGCTGCCCAGACAGGCACGGATGGCCGAGCTGGTGCTGTATTTCGGCCAGGACATCCCCGGCGGCGGCGAGGTGGATCAGCCGGCCTGGGCCGCCTTTGCCGGCCGGGTGCTGACGCCGGCGTTCCCCGACGGGTTCACCGAGTACGATGCGTCCGGGCAATGGCGTGACGCAGCCACGGGCCGGTTGGTGCAGGAGCGGACGCGGGTGGTGCAGGTGTTCGGCCCGGCACCTGCGGCGCGCGTGGCGGGGGTGACGGCGGCTTACCGAGCGCAGTTCAGGCAGGTGTCGGTGGGTGTGGTCAGCAGAGAGGCTTGCGCGGCGTTTTAGGCAAGCAAGCAGTTCTTTTTTGAAAAAAAGAACCAGAAAACTTTTGTCCCCTTTGCTGCGGCAACAGCCGCGCATCGCAGGATAGGTTAACGCGCGTGCACAGCGCAGGAAGCAACGTTTTTTGCTTCTTTTTTCAAAAAAGAAGGCCTTGCTTACCTTCGCTCGGTTCAGCCAAGGATTCGTTTACCCCCTTGCTGCTAAACCAGGTGCCGATGACCCGCTCGGACCTCTTAGACCGCGGTGCCGAACAATACCGCACCGGCGCGCTGCAAGCGGCGGCGGCGACCTTTGGCCAGATCCTGCAGGACGTGCCCGACGACGCCGAGGCGTTAAGCAACCTGGCCGGCGTGCTCAACGCCGCGCAGTGTGCGCCAGCTGCCGAAGCTGCATGCCGCGCGGCGCTGACGGCAAAGCCCGGCTACTGGGCAGCGCTGGCCAACCTCGGCGGTGCCCTGCATCGCCAGAACCGGCTGGACGAGGCCGCGAGCGCCTACATCGCGGCGGTGAACGCCAACCCTGCCAACGTGTCCGCCTGGACCAACCTCGGGATCGTGTTTACCGAGCAGTGGCGGATGGATGGCGCGCTGACCGCCCACCGCGCCGCGCTGAAGCTGGCGCCGCACGACCCCGAGGTGCGCAACAACCGTGCGATCGCGCTGCTGACCGCGGGTGCCTACCACGAAGGCTTCGCCGAGTTCGAACACCGGTGGAACTGCCCGAAGATGGCGCCGCACGGGATGACGGTGCCGCAGTGGCGCGGCGAGCCGACCGGCGACCGCGTCGTCCTGGTGCACGACGAGGGCGGCTTCGGCGACACCCTGCAATTCGTCCGGTTCGTGCCCGCACTGACGCAGCGCGGCGTGCGCATCGTGCTGCGCGTTCAGGCGCCGCTGCTGCGACTGATCAGCCGCAACCTGCCCGAGGCGGGGCAGATCGTCTGCGCGGAGGACGCGCTGCCGCCGCACGACCTGCACTGCCCCCTGCTCAGCCTGCCCGCCATCCTCGGCATCGGGCTGCAGGACCTTCCCGGCCCCGCACCCTACCTTACGGCCGAGGCGCAGGCCGTGGCGTGCTGGCGGGAGCGTTTGTTCGCCACCTCGGACGGCCGGTTGCTTCGTGTCGGCCTGGTGTGGGCAGGATCGCCGCTTCTGGGCATGCCGGAAGCCCGGGCGATGAACTTGCGGCGCTCCGTCAGCCTCGCGCAACTGGCGCCGCTGGCCGGGGTAGCCGGCATCGGTTTCGTCAGCCTGCAGCTGGGTGGCACCGAGGAGGCCGCGCAGGTGCACGGCCTGCGTCTGTTCGACGCGATGACGGAGATGCGGGATTTCGAGGACACCGCAGCGCTGGTGGCGGCACTCGACCTGGTGGTGACGGTCGACAGCGCAGTGGCGCACCTGGCCGCCGCACTTGGCCGCCCGACCTGGGTGATGTCGCGCCACGATGCATGCTGGCGGTGGTTGGCCGGCCGCCGCGACAGCCCCTGGTATCCGACGCTGCGGTTGTACCGGCAGCCGGTTCCTGGTGATTGGGACAGCTTGGTGGCTGAGGTTGCGCGGGACCTGGACGGCTTGGTTCAGAGAAGCAAGCAAGGCCTTCTTTTTTGAAAAAAAAGCAAAAAACTTTTGTCTCCGCTGTCGCGCGCTCGCCGGCGTAGTCCCCGACAGGGAGCAAAAGTTTTTTGGTTCTTTTTTTCAAAAAAGAACAGCTGCTTTACTTTTTCGCCCGAGCAATCGCCTCGATGATCATCTGCTTCGCCTCCGCCGACCCGCCCCAGCCGAGCAGCTTCACCCACTTGTTCGGCTCCAAATCCTTGTAGTGCTCGAAAAAGTGCTGGATCTGGTCCAGCGTGATCTTCGGCAGGTCGGTATATTCGTGCACGTTCGTGTAGCGCTGGGTCAGCTTGGGTGACGGCACCGCAATGATCTTCTCGTCGTGACCGCCCTCGTCCTGCATCTTCATCACGCCGACGGGGCGCACGTTGATGATGGCGCCAGGCACGATGGGCCGGGTGTTGGCGACCAGCACGTCGATCGGGTCGCCGTCGTCGGACAGGGTGTGCGGCACGAAGCCGTAATTGCCCGGGTAGCGCATGGGCGTGTAGAGGAAGCGGTCGACGATCAGCGCGCCGCTCTCCTTGTGCATCTCGTACTTGATCGGCTCGCCGCCGATGGCGACCTCGACGATGCAGTTGACGTCTTCGGGGGGGTTCTTGCCGATCGGGATCGCGGCGAGGTTCATCATGGGCCTTTCATCGTGGGCGCCCGGTCAGGCGGCCGCCTGCCGGGTCGAATCGCGGATGAAAAGCTGTGTGCTGGTCGGTAGAGCTTAAGGCAAGCGGTTCTTTTTTGAAAAAGAACCAAAAACTTTTACTTCTGAAGGAACGTCAGGGTGAGGCGCGTCATCTCGGTTCTCGGCTAAAGACGCGCCCGACAGCGGCTTGCTACCTCGAGGGAGAGCCTTATCGTATCGGGGCGACGCGCCGGGCCGGCTCGTGCGCTGCGGTGCGGGCCTGCGCACGTAGACGTCGGACCGACGCTACGAGCCTGATGGACGCCGCGGCACAACGTGGCCGGTCTGCGTTCGTCCTTGCACCGTGCGATGCGAACGTGGCGCGGCGGTGAGGGCGTCCTCGGCTCTCACCGCCGCGCGGACGTCTCAATGCGTCGTCGTGCCGATGGTGTGCCCAGGCCGGTCGTAGACGTAGGTCTGGGCAGGCGCCTGGGCAGCTTCGTCGCTCGCTGCGGCCATAGAACCAGCGGGGGGCTGGTAGGTCAGCGTCATGTCCTGCCGTGAAGAGGTGCACGTGTAGGACTTCGTCGGGCGATTGGTGAAGGGCTCAAGGTCGGGCGCTACGGATGTGACGGTCCCCCTGGCCGATTGACCGTTCGGATTGAAGGCGAGGGTGAAGTTTGAGTAATACCCCGAGATCGAGAAAACCGTGCTTGCTCTGCCGCCGGTGATCGGGGCATCGAGACCGAAACCTTCGCCCTCGTTGAGGACCGGACCCCCGAAATTGCATTGCGCAGAAAAGAAGATGAGGGCGCTCGTGACGGCCAGAACACCGGAGCCGTCGGTAGATACGGTAAACGACACCGAGTTCCCGTCGGCACTCGTCCCTGCGTAGACGCCCGCCATTTGAGCCGCCGCGGTTCCCGCAGACAGCAACGCGAGGGCGAAGCCTGCAGCAACTCGTCTTGAAGCAACGCGAGGCATGTCGGAGCACTCCTTTTACACCAGAGGCGATCTCTGGTTAGTCGAGCCCTAAGACGTTTACGTACCCGACTGCTACCAACCTGCGGCTGCATGCTGCCGTACAGCGACCCTTTTTGTGGGTGCTGCCGTGCAGACCAAAACACTACGCCGGCGCAAGCTCGCAAGTCCGCCAACCGATCCACGTCTTACCAGCCTGGCAGTTGCCGCCCGACAGTCAGCGACCGCCACGAAGCGCGCGTCGAAAGCTACCGGCGCTTGCACGACGTGGACGCCGGCATGCGGCGCCGCTGCCACATGTCACTCGACCGGATGATGATACAGCAGCCAAGGGACACACTGCAGGGGCGCCAGCAGCACGCGTGGACCAACGCCTTAGTCTTGGCAGCTGGGGCCCGAGAAGAAAGCAAGGCCTGCTTTTTTGAAAAGCAGCAAAAACTTTTGCTTCTGCTGTCGCGAATGTTCTGCAATGCGCGAGCAAGGAAACAATTTGTTGGTTCTTTTGTTTGCAAAGAACTGCCTGGCTTTCTTATACACCGCCACCTTGGGATCGCGGGTGCGACTGACCTGCGCAAACCCGATTGCGACGTTGATCGCCGTGTCGGCTTGCCAACTCTACTTATGGTCGGCGACTGCACTGATCTCGGTTGGCCAGTCGTTTTCAGGCACGAGCCTTGCCCGAGGGCGCCTGGCGGATGGAGTGAGATTCGAACTCACGGAGGGCTTGCACCCTCGGCGGTTTTCAAGACCGCTGCCTTAAACCACTCGGCCATCCATCCAGTAGTGGCCAGTGTAACCCGGCCGCTATGAGCCAGTCGAGACCAGACCCATCGCCTGACTACCACATTATTAGAACAGAAACTGCGCTACGCACCGGGTGAGTTGTTAATTCCTAAAACAGACATAGCGCTTTTTGCTCTGAACAACCCGATCAGCGCTGCCTCAAGACACTGCCGCATGTTACTTGCAAGTGCTGTATGAGTACATCAAGCGCTGGTAGATTGCACGTTTGACATGTTTGCTCGTTTCTGTCCCCATGCCATGGCAATCGACGCTTCGGCCTGCCTTGCTGCGCTCCCGCCTCACCGGTCGCCTCAAGTTGCCTGACGCCAGGTTGGCAACTTGCCGGCCCATCATGGGCCGGTTGTTTTGGAGAGCGACAATGGCGAACGGCACGGTCAAGTGGTTCAACACCACCAAGGGCTTCGGCTTCATCATGCCCTCGGACGGCGGCAAGGACGTCTTTGTCCACATCACGGCCGTCCAGGCGGCGGGGCTGCGCGGCCTCAACGACGGGCAAGCCGTGACCTACGAGGTGGTGATGGAACGCGGCAAGGCTGCGGCGACCAACCTCAAATTGGTCTGAGGCACACACCGCCGGCGGGCGCGCGGCCGGGTCAGGCAGGTGCTCGCCTGCTGCCAACGTGCCGCCCGTCCCTGACAAAGCTCACGCCGTGGACTGTCGGGTTGCACGCGGTTTCGCACGACGGCCAACTTTCCCACGCTCTACAACGGCGCTTCGCTTCGATCATTGGCGTGCTGGACGCCGCGTAAGGAAGGCCGTCTTTTCGAGAAAAAGAAGCAAGAGCTTTTGTCTCGGCTGTCGCGGACCTTTTACACCGCGCGTGCAAAGACGCAAAAGTCGTTTTACACCAACGGCCCTGGACCTTGACCCTTCGAAAATACCAGCTGGCCTTGATGCTGACTCACAGAAAGCAAACAGTCCTTTTTTGAAAAAAAGGACCAAAAAACTTTGACTCCGCTGTCGCGCGCTC
>CAXUIR010000137.1:0-5076 GCA_964251005.1 uncultured Acetobacteraceae bacterium
GGAGCAAAAGTTTTTTGCTTCTTTTTTGCAAAAAAGAAGGCCTTCCTTGCTTACGCCCCACGCCCACGAACTCATCCTGGTCGCCGGCGCGCTCACCATGCTGGCCATCCTCGCCGGCCTGCTCTCCGCCCGCATCGGCACCCCGCTGCTGCTGGTGTTCATCGCGATCGGCGTGCTGGCCGGCGAGGACGGCCCCGGCGGCATCGACTTCGACAGTTTCCGCACCGCCTACCTCGTCGGCAGCATCGCCCTCGTCGCCATCCTGTTCCAGGGCGGGCTCGAGACCGAACGCGCCATGATCCAGCGCGCGCTCTGGCCGGCCATCGCCCTGGCCACGCTGGGTGTGGCCATCAGCGCCGGCGTGGTCGGCGCCGCGGCGGTCTACCTCTTCGGCGTGACCTGGCCGGAAGGGCTGCTGCTCGGCGCCGCCACCGCGCCCACCGACGCGGCGGCCGTCTCCGGTCTGCTGCGCGCATCGCATGTCGGCGTGCCGAAACGCGTGAGCGCCGTGCTGGAGGTCGAATCCGGGCTGAACGACCCGATGAGCGTGTTCCTCACCCTGGGCCTGGTGGAACTCCTCACCGCGCCGCACGGGGTGACCGCGGGACACGCTGCGCTGCTGTTCTGCCAGGAGATGGCCGGCGGCGCGGTCTTCGGGCTAGCCGGCGGCGCCATCCTGGTCGGGCTGTTCCGCTGGCTGAAGGTGGAACGCTCGGTGTTTCCGGTGCTGGCGGTGGGCGGCGCGCTGACCGTTTTCGGGGCGGCGCAGGTGCTCGGCTGCAGCGGCTTCCTCGCGACGTATCTTGCCGGGGTAGTGGTGAGCAACCGGGAGCATCCGGCCAGCCAGCCGGTCACGCGCTTCTTCGGCACGCTCGGCTGGCTGGCGCAAATCGCGCTGTTTCTCATGCTCGGCCTGCTTGTCACTCCGCACGAACTGCCGCCGGTCATCCTGCCGGCGCTGGCGGTCTCAGCGATCCTGATCCTCGTTGCCAGGCCCGCCGGAGTCATGGCCAGCCTCCTGCCGTTCCGCTGGACGGTGCGCGAGGCCGCCTTCGTCTCCTGGGCGGGCCTGCGCGGCGCGGTGCCGATCTTCCTCACCTTCATCCCGCTGCTCGCCGGCGTGAAGACGGGTCGGGTGCTGTTTAACGTGGTGTTCGTGGCGGTGATCGTTTCCGTCGCGGTCCAGGGCTGGACGGCGCCGCCGGCTGCGCGGCTGCTTCGGCTGCGGGCGGACGATGAGCGGTAGACCTAAAGGAAGGAAGGCCTTCTTTTTCGAGAAAAAGAAGCAAGAAGCTTTTGCGAGCGCTGTCGCGGACGGCTGAAACGGCACGTCTCGACCCGGCGCACGCCAAGGAGACAAAAGTTTTTTGGTTCTTTTTTCCAAAAAAGAACCGCTTGCCTCCTTCTTGCCCGTCACGCGCTGAAAACCGAACACGCCCCGATGTGCCTCGCCTTGGCGCATCGGCGACCCGCAGGCTTGAACCTGAACCGGGACAGCGCAACTCCCCTTTCCACCCAACGTACTCTGCCTGCATGATGCTGCACCGCCACCCCGGAGCCGCCCCGAACCTCGGATGACCTACAAGCCGCCGCGCAGGCCACAATTCTTCTACACCACCGCGCCCCTGCCCTGCCCCTACGTGCCGGGCCGGACGGAACGCAAGGTCGTCACCGAAATCACCGGTCCCGACGCCGACGCGCTGCACGACCGCCTTTCCCGCGCCGGTTTCCGCCGCAGCCACAACATCGCCTACGCCCCGGTCTGCCCCAAATGTTCGGCCTGCGTGCCCATCCGCATCGACACCCGCCTGTTCGAACCGGACAGGACGCTGCGCCGCGTCGCCCGCGCCAACGTCGGCACCGAAGGCTTCGAGGTCCCTGCACGCGCCACCGCCGAGCAGTTCGCGCTGTTCCAACGCTACCAGCAGGCCCGCCACGGCGACGGCGACATGGCCACTATGAGCTTCTACGACTACCGCGCCATGGTCGAAGACACGCCGATCGAGACGATGGTGATCGAGTTCCGCGACGCCGACGACCTGCTGGTGGGCGCCTGCCTGGCCGATCGGCTCGGCGACGGACTCTCGGCCGTGTACAGCTTCTTCGCGCCGGAACTCGCCAAGCGATCGCTCGGCACCTACGCGATCCTCTGGCTGGTGGACCGCGCGCGTGCGCTCGGGCTGCCCTACGTCTACCTCGGCTACTGGGTGCCGGAAAGCCGCAAGATGGCCTACAAGGCGCGGTTCCGGCCGAGCGAGATCTTGGCCGGCGGGTCTTGGCGCGTGCTGACGGATGCCGACCTGGCGTGCTCCGTGGAGCGGACCGGCACGTTGCTGGTGCCGGAGACGGCGGACGCGGAGTAAGAAGAAAGCAAGGCCTTCTTTTTCGAGAAAAAGAAGCAAAAAGCTTTTGCTCGGGCTGTCGCGGACGGCTGAGACACTACGCTTCATCATGGCGCACTCGACGGGAACAGAGGTTATCTGCTGGTTCTCGATGTCCCACCGAAAGTCGGCCGGTAGGGTCAGCTGGCTTGGTTTCGAGCACGGAGGCAGTGGCCTCTTGTGGCCGTGAACACCGGAGCGCAGACGAACCGCGTCAGACGACCGCCAGGGCGGCTTTTGAAACGGTCATTCAAAAAAGAACCGCTTTCCTTGCCGACCGTTTATCTTGTGACCACCCCGCCAACCCCCCATAACCGCTAGGCCTGCAGCTCGCAGCCCAGCTTGGGAACCACTCATCATGTTCATCGAAACCGAGAGCACGCCCAACCCGGCGACGCTGAAATTCCTCCCCGGCGTGGACGTGATGGGCGCCGGCACCGCCGATTTCGCCTCGGCCGACGCCGCCGGCCGCTCGCCGCTGGCCACCGCGCTGTTCGCGCTGCCAGGCGTGGCCCGCGTGTTCCTCGGCGGCGACTTCGTCACCGTCACCAAGGCCGACGCGGACGACTGGCAGGCGCTGCGCCCGCAGGTACTGGGCGCGCTGATGGAACACTTCGTCGCCAACCGCCCGGTGATGGAAGGCCACGCCGACGCAGCACAGGAAGACGAGATCGCCCCCGAGGACCAGGAGATCGTCGACCAGATCAAGGAACTTCTCGACACCCGCGTGCGCCCGGCAGTCGCCAGCGACGGCGGCGACATCGTCTTCCGCGGCTACCGCGACGGCATCGTGCGCCTGCACATGCAGGGCGCCTGCAGCGGCTGCCCGTCGTCTGCCGCCACGCTGAAGCACGGCATCGAGAACATGCTGCGCCACTACGTGCCCGAGGTGCTCGCCGTCGAACAGGTCCTGCACTAGAAGCCGACGCGGCGATGCTGGACCAGGCGCTCGACGCGCTGTTCCGCACCGCCCGCACCCACTCCAGCTGGACCGCCACCCCGGTCACCGACGAAATGCTCGAGCAGTCCCTCAACATTGCGGAGCTCGGGCCTATCTCGGCGAACTGCTCGCCGGCCCGCGTCGTCCTGCTGCGCACGCCCGAAATGCGCAAGCCGCTAGGCCCGGTGATCTCCACCGGTAACGTTGAAAAAATGATGAGCACGCTGGGCGTCGCCAACGTCACCTGCAACCCGTCGTTCTACGACCCCTCCCCAAGCTGTTCCTGCACGCCGACACGCGCAGCTGGTTCGCAGGCAACGCTGCGCTGGCCGAGGAGACTGCGATGCGCAACTCCACGCCGCAGGGCGCTTGCCTGATGCTCGCCGCGCGCGCTGGCGCTGGGTTGCAGGCCGATGTCCGGCGTTGACCGCTTGGCGCTGGATCTGTCGTTCTCTGCGGACAGCGGAGTGGACGTCGAACTTCCTGGCCCGTGTAGGGCTAGGTGGTTTGCGCGTACGCCGCGGTTGAGTTTCGCGTTCCGGTCTGCATGAGAAGCAAGAAAGCAGTTCTTTTTTGAAAAAAAGAACCAAAAAACTTTTGACTCCTCGGGCGCGCTTTGGTGAAGCATGCGTGCAGCACTGCATCGTGGCGGGCGCGAACGCGCGTCATCCCCGGCGCGAAAACCATGCGGAAAGCGTCCGTAGGCGCTGTCGCCGGAACCTAAAACAACACGCATCAACCCGCGGCACCCAAGAAAGCAAAAGTTTTTTGGTTCTTTTTTTCAAAAAAGAACCGCTTGCTTTACACCCGCCAAACTCGGCTTCCCGGTCCGGCACAGCTACGGCCGGAACGAGATGACCCCCGTGCTAGCCATCTCCTCGGCCTATGGCGGGTGCGAGGCAGCCGTCGTCTCCGACCAAGGCACCATCGTCAGGCGAACGCGAGAGGAGATCGGCCTGGCATCCGCCCTGCCCGCCCTGGTGGAGGAGCTGCTCGACACCGCCGGCCGGCAGCTCGGCCTGGTGAGCGTGGTGGTCGGGCCAGGCAGCTTCACCGGCCTGCGCGCCGGCATCTCGGTAGCCGCCGGCGTGGGCCTGGGGCTGGGCATACCGGTGGTCGGCGTGACCGTCGCCGAAGCCTTGCGCGAGGCGCTGCCGGACCTGGGCGGCCGCACCCTGTGGACCGCCATCGAGGCGCGCCGGACCAGGGTGTTCATCGACTCCGGCGGGGGTTTTCGCGGCTGGCAGACCGACGCCCTGCCCCAGGCCGCCTCGCCCGTCGCGGTGTGCGGCAACGCTGCCAACCTGGTCGCCTCCACCCTGGCGGCGCGCGGTGCGAACGTCATGCTGACCGACGCGCGCCGTCCCGCCGCGTCGCACGTGGCGCGCGTGGGCCTGCGGCGGCTTGCCGGCGAGCTGCCGCAGCTGGCCGCCGAACCGCTCTACGTGGACGCGGCCGAGGCCAGGCTGCCGGCGGGCGGCCTGCGGGCGGCGCCGGCGTGAACCAGGCCGGCCTCTCCGGCGCCGGCGTTAGCAACGCCGGACCGCTGCACGCAACCGCGCTGTCGGCCATCCACGCCCGCGCGTTCCCCGCCGACGAGTGCTGGGACGAACGCATCATCGCCGGCCAGCTCTCGCAGCCCGGCGTGTTCGGGCTGATCGCCCCGCGCGGCGGCATGCTGCTGGCCAGGCTGGCCGCCGCCGAGGCGGAGGTGCTGACGGTGGCGGTGGTGCCGGAACTGCGCGAGCAGGGCCG
>CAXUIR010000137.1:5086-6021 GCA_964251005.1 uncultured Acetobacteraceae bacterium
GGACGACTGCTGCTGACGCGGGCGGCGGAGGAGGCGCGACGACGTGGCGCGGCACGGCTGTTCCTGGAGGTCTCCACGCGCAATCCTGCGGCGCGCGGGTTGTACCAAGCGCTCGGCTTCCAGCAGGTGGGGCGGCGGCGCGGGTATTACGCGGATGGGTCGGACGCGCTGGTGATGAGCAGGGCGCTAGAGGGGTTTCGTTAGACAAGCAAAGCAAGCGCTTCTTTTTCGAGAAAAAGAAGCAAAAAGCTTTTGCGCTCGCTGTCGCGGACGGGTGAAACAACACGCTTCACCAGGGCGCAGCCAACGGGAACAAAAGTTATTTGGTTCTTTTTTTCAAAAAAGAA
Organism: uncultured Acetobacteraceae bacterium; assembly: GCA_964251005.1. GTDB lineage: Bacteria > Pseudomonadota > Alphaproteobacteria > Acetobacterales > Acetobacteraceae > BOG-908. The sequence goes on from CAXUIR010000137.1 coordinate 5,434, forward strand.
CCGCTTGCCTAGCCTTTGCGGATCGTGACCCACACCGTGCCATCATCCCCCGCCTCCTCCGCCAGCACGTCGTGCCCCTGCGCCCGAGCGGTCGCGGGCACGTTGCGCGTCGGCTCCTCGCCGCGCAGCAGAACGCCGAGGATTTGGCCCGTTGACAAGCTGTCGAGCGCCAGCCGCGTGCGCACGAAGGTCATCGGGCAGATTTCGCCACTGATGTCGAGCTCTCTGTCGGCTACAATTCTTGAAGACTTCATGGTTGCTGGCCGAATGTTCAGTGCGAAAGCTTGCGGCACTGGCGAGGGGCTCCGTATATGACAGTCACCGCAAATACTGAGAAGGGTTGGGCCCATGGCTGACGTGCCTGTGTCGCTGGACGTGCTTGGCCTCGTGGCCCGCATCGTCAGCGCGCACGTGTCCAACAACAGCGTGGAAACCGGGCAGATCCCGGTGCTGATCAACGACGTCTACCGCGCGCTGAACGGCGTGGGACAGGACGCGCCGCCGGCGCAAGCGCCGGTGCCGGACCGCCGGCAGCCCGCGGTGCCGGTGAAGAAGTCGGTGTTCCCGGACTACATCGTGTGCCTGGAG